>JAYYHB010000201.1:0-5722 GCA_036157095.1 Pseudomonadota bacterium | reverse complement strand
GGGGTTGGGGCCCGAAGAGGTGAAGCAAACAAACCCTGACCTTATATACACCCGTATTTCTGGTTACGGCCAGACCGGGCCATATAGTCACAAACCCGGCTATGCCTCGGTCACCGAAGCCTATTCGGGGTTTCGGTATATCAATGGCTTCGAAGGCGATGTGCCAGCGCGCCCGAACTTAAGCCTGGGCGACAGCGTCGCAGGCCTGCATGCTGCCATGGGTATCTTGCTAGCTCTGCTGGCGCGCGAAAACCGCGGCGACACCAACGGCCAGGTGGTAGACGTGGCGCTGTATGAATCGATGTTCAATCTGATGGAGGGCATCGTCCCGGAGTATTCTGGCGCTGGGGAGGTGCGTGAGCCTGCGGGCTCAACCATTACCGGTATCGTACCTACGAACACCTACCTATGCAGTGACGGCAAGCATGTCGTCATCGGCGGCAACGGCGACTCGATCTATGTGCGGTTGATGACCGCCATTGGCCGCGCGGATTTAGCCAGTGATCCGCGCATGGCGGGCAACCCTGGCAGGGTCAAACATCAGCAACTCATCGACGGCGCCATTGCCGCGTGGACCGACACCCTGACCAGTGCAGAAGTTATTCAAACGATGGAGGCAGCAGACGTGCCCGTAGGTGCAATTTTCAGTATTGCCGATGCCTTTGACGACCCACACTATCAGGCCCGCGGAATGTTTGAACAGGTCGATGTACCCAATTTGGCCACGCCGCTGTCTATTCCCGCCATCTTGCCAAAGCTCACAGGCACACCGGGCGGTACCGATTGGCCGGGAGGCGAGGTTGGTAGTCATACCGACGAGCTGTTACAGAAACTGGGACTGGATCAAGACGCCATTGCGAACTGCAAAGAGCGTGGCATCGTATAAGCAAGGGGGATTCTATGAGCGAACATATCGACACCGGCACCGATGAATTGCTGTGCAACATTGATCAGCGCGTCGCCACCGTAACACTGAACCGGCCAGAAAAACGCAATGCGCTGTCGGACAATCTCACGCCGGCACTACGCCAGACCCTACTCGACCTGGAAACCCGCAACGATGTGGGGTGCATCGTCATTACCGGTGCCGGCAATGCGTTTTGCGCCGGTGGCGATATTGGCGGCATGGGAGGCAACAAGTCATCGAGTGAAGGACAGTCCGCTGCCCCGCCGCCCTCCATGCAAAATCGAGTGCGCACGCTGATTCACAAGCAGGAAACACTGACCCTGCGCCTGTTTGATCATAGCAAACCGACCATTGCCGCACTTCCGGGTGTGGCCGCAGGTGCTGGTCTGTGCATCGCACTGGCCTGCGACATTCGTATCGGCGCAGCCTCAAGCTTCATCACCACCGCCTATCGCAACATCGGTTTTTCTGGTGACTACGGCGGCACGTGGATGCTCAACCAATTGGTCGGTCCCGCCAAGGCCAAGGAGCTGTTCTTTACGGGTCGCCGTGTCCAGGCCGACGAGGCCCTGGCCCTGGGAATTTACAATCAAGTGGTCGAAGATGACGCTTTTCCTGACGCGGTCACCACCATGGCTCAACAAATCGCCGCAGGACCGCCCATCGCCTTGGGCTTTATGAAAGAAAATATCAATCGGGCGATAGAAGGCTCGTTACGAGAGAATCTGGCCCGTGAAGCAGATTGTCTGAATCGCTGCGCCGCCACAGATGATCACAAGGAAGCCGTTGCAGCCTTCATGGCAAAGCGGCCGCCGGTATTTCACGGCAAATAACCGACAACAGGGAGAACTCTAATGCCAACTTGGCGAAACTGGTCTGGTCGCTTAAGCAGCAAACCAGAACGGCTGAGTTTCATCTATACCGAGGAACAAGCTGCGGCGCTAGCCCTAGCATGCACAAAGGTGGGCCAATCTTTGCGCGCAGCTGGCTCGGGTCACTCTCATAAAGAACTTGTTGTAGACGGCGATGTTATCGCCGACTTACAGGCGCTGTCTGGTGTCATCTCGGTGGACACTCAAAACAAAACGGCATGGGTCGGCGGCGGCACCAAGATCTACGCCCTGGGTGCAGCCCTGCATCGCCATGGCATGGCCCTGCCCAATCAGGGTGATATCGACCAGCAGAGCATCACGGGCGCCACAGCTACCGGCACCCATGGTACCGGCGCTAGCCTGCAAAATCTGAGCAGTCGGGTCGTTGGCGCGCGCATCTCGCTGGCCAGCGGTGAGATCGTCGAATGCTCGCCGACCCAGAACGCTGAGCTTTGGCAGGCAAGCCGCCTGCATCTGGGCGCCTTTGGGCTTGTGGTCGCCGTGCAGCTGCAATGCGTAGCGTCTTACCGTCTACAGGAGCAAATTCAAAAATTGCCGCTTACTGAGGCCCTAAACGATCTTGATACCTTGGTGGCCAACAATCGCCACTGCGAATTTTTTTGGTACCCGCAATCTGATACCGCCAACCTCAAAACCATAAATCCCACCGACACCCCTGCCGAATACCCATTGGCAGGAGAAGGCGAACGCTGCGGTTGGAGCTATGAGGTACTACCCAACCATCGTCCTCACCTGCACACAGAAATGGAGTACAGCGTTCCTGCCAGTCAAGGTCCTGCGTGCATGAGGGCCATTCAGTCCCTGCTGAACAGCACTTTTACCGATGTACGCTGGCCGGTGGAATATCGAACCTTGGCCGCGGACGATGTGTGGCTGTCGACAGCTTACAAGCGCGACACCGTCACTATCTCGGTGCATCAAGACGTTAATCTGCCCGACGGTGATTACTACCGCGCCTGCGAGGAAATCTTTGTGGACTTCGACGGTCGACCGCACTGGGGAAAGGCCAATTACCTGAGCGGCGAGCAACTGGCGAGGCAGCACACCAAGTGGGATGACTGGTGGCGAGTGCGAGACAGCGTGGACCCCCAGGGCACGTTTTTAAATCCCTACATGCGCAGCATACGACCCTAGGAACCAGGCCATGCATCCGTCTTATACCTCCAAATTCCCGGAGCTAGGTTTCTACGGACTGCCCGGCCATAGCCGCACACCGCGGGACATCCTGAAACAGGCCAAGGATGCGGAAGCCCTTGGCATTGGCAACATAATGATTTCCGAGCGGGCAGACTACAAAGAGATCTCTGCACTGTGCGGTGCGGTGGCGGCAGTGACCGAGAACATTTACATCGGCACCTCGGGCACCAACCTTAATACGCGCCATCCGGTCATTACGGCGTCCATGGGCTCCACTTTGAATAGCCTGTCGGAGGGACGCTTTGCCCTTGGCCTTGCCAAGGGTGTTGGTCTGCGCTGGAAGGCCATGAACGTCGACTTCCCCACCTTTGAGCGAGAAGCCGAGTTTGTTCAGCTGATGCGCAAGCTTTGGCGAGGCGAACGCGAGCTAGGGCATCAAAGCGCCCTGGGCCAATACTCCGCCCTGCAGTTGGCCGACTACGTAAGCGAGGATATCCCAGTGCTATACGTAGGCTTTGGCCCCAAAAGTCTGCAGCAAGCCGGCAAGGTCTATGATGGGGCACATCTGCATACCTTTATGAGTGACCAAGCTCTAAGCAAGGCGATCGCGCATTTTCGCGAAGGCGAGACCGAGAGCCGTCGTACCGGCGGCAAGTTGTGGTCAGTCTTTGCCACAGCCTGCGACGTGAGCGAAGAACGCTACCTCAAACTGATTGTGGCTAGGCTTGCTACCTACCTACAAATACCCGGCTACGGCGAGGCCTTGGTGAACGTCAACGGGTGGGACATGGACACGCTTAAATCCTTTCGCAGCGCCCCGATCGTGGCTGGCATGACCGGAGCCATCGACAGCGTTGCAAGTTATGCCGAACTCGCCGAGATTGAAAAGCTGATCCCACAAGAGTGGCGACCTGCTGCGGTTGGGGACGCCAAAACATGTGCTCAGCGCTGGCTGGATCAATTCAATGCGGGCGCTGATGGCATTATTATTCATGCCAGTACGCCAGAGGAATTCGCGCCGGTGCTTGCCGAGTACGAACGGATCAGACCCGCCGAGTTATTTGCGCAGCGGACTAATCGTCCGGGCTAGCGGTCACCCGTAATTTCGGGCAGCAGTTCAGAGGCTTGGGTTACCCAACGCGCAAATCCGGACGCCTCGAACTCTACTTCGCAGCCATAGCCATATAGCGCACCAATAAAGTCCATCCCGTTATTTTTCGCCCCAACCGCATCGTGACTGCGATCCCCAATCATGAGTGCGCGCTGCGGGCTGACGTCTGTTTCGGCTAAGGCGTATCGAAGCAGCGCGCTTTTGTCTGCCAGCGATCCATCAAGGTTCGAACCAAAGGTTCGAATGAAGAAGCCGTCAAGGCCAAAGTGCTCGAGAATTTGATCCACAAACACCAGCGGTTTGCTGGAAGCCACATACAGCTGATAACGCTCAGATAACGGCCCTAGTACCTCAGGAATGCCCTCGTATAACGTATTTTCGAAAAGCCCAACGGTACTGAAACGTTCGCGATACCATCCCACGCCTTCCGCGGCTCGATCAGCCCCGACCAGACGCGTAAAGCTTTCAACCAGGGGTGGCCCAATGCACCACGTGAGTTCGTCCTTGGTGGGCACGGGCGCGTCCATCTGCTCTAGCGCATACTGGACGCAGCCGGTAATTCCTTCCTTGGGGTCGGTGAGGGTCCCGTCTAGATCAAAGAAAATTGCGTCGATAAATGACATATCTATAGTGTTTTGCACGCTGTTAGGCCCTGAATTATCCCCCTATTATTCAGACTGAGTTTTTCAGGGCATATCTATCGTGACTATTTCCAGAGACTTTCCGCAAATTACTAACCGTCGTATCGCCAGTAACGGTATCGAACTAAACATCGCCGAACAGGGCAAGGATGACGCACCACTCATTGTCATGCTCCACGGCTTTCCGGAGTCCTGGTTTTCCTGGCGGCACCAGTTCGCACCCCTGGCTGCCGCCGGCTATCACGTCGTCGCTCCTGATATGCGCGGCTACGGCGAGTCAGATAAGCCCTCGGATATTACCGCCTACAACCAAGTGGAAATCGTCAACGACATTAAGGGCCTGGTAGATACGCTGGGCTATGAGACCGCCATCGTCATCGGTCACGATTGGGGTGGCCCGACCGCATGGAGTTGTGCGCTGTGGCATCCGGAAATTTTCACCGCAGTGGGTGTGCTGTCTGTACCCTTTAGTCCCCGCTCTCCGATACCGCCCCTCGATGCTATGAAGGCCATTTTTAAAGGAAAGTTCTTTTATCAGCTCTATTTTCAGACGCCCGGAGTGGCCGAGGCCGAGTTCGAAAAAGACGTTCGTAAGGCACTGCGCAAGTTCTATCACCTGGCCAGCGGCGAGTTAGATCTGACGACTTTGGCTGAAAAATCCGCCGACGAAGACATGCTCACCAGCCTAGTCGACCCTGAAAAAATGGGCGACTGGCTGACCGCCAACGATCTCGACTTTTATGTTGATGAGTTTGCCCACAGCGGTTTTGCCGGCCCACTCAACTATTACCGCAATCACAACCTCACCTGGGAACTCAGCGCTAACAAACCCACCGAAATTCAACAGCCCGCCCTCTTCGTCGCTGGGGAGCGCGATGGCGTCATCGCCATGGCAGGCTCTGCTCTGGAAAACATGCCGAATTTCGTCAAAGACCTGCGCACCAATGTATTGATTCCGAAAATCGGACATTGGACCCAGCAGGAAGCACCGGAAGCGGTAAACGGCTACCTACTCGACTGGCTCGCCGGACTG
>JAYYHB010000200.1:0-2618 GCA_036157095.1 Pseudomonadota bacterium | reverse complement strand
CCGACCTCATCAAACCAATTACAGCGTGTTTACTGGTGGCGTAAGGGGCAAGCGATGGAGCGCCGCGCACACCCGCGATACTGGACGTGATGATAATGCTGCCACCACCGCGCAGGCGCATGGCTGGAACTGCAGAGCGTAACCCCAGAAAGGGCCCTTTTACATTGACCGCCATGACTTGGTCGAACCGCGCCTCGTCATAATCGAGTAGCGACGTCACATCGCCCTCGATACCCGCATTGGCCAAGAAAATGTCGACGCCGCCATATCGCTCGGTAGCGGTTTGCACGATCCGCGCGTTGTCATCGGCTCGAGTCACATCGGCCACTAGGTAACTCACGGCGTTGCCGCCAATCTCAACACAGGCATCTGCTAGGGCTTTTTCATCGAGATCTACCAACAACACCTGGGCGCCTTCACTAGCGAAACATTTTCCCGCCGCGATGCCGATGCCGCCGGCACCACCGGTAATGACTGCCACTTTTTCCGCCAATCGATTCACAACCCCTCCTAGTTCAGTGCCGCAGACAAATCTGCCAACAAATCCTCGCTGTCTTCAATACCGCTGGATATTCTAATCAGCGATTCATCAATTCCCATGCTAGCGCGTCGCTCCGGCCCCATCTCAAAGTAAATGGTATGGGCGACGGGTATCGCTAGCGTACGATTATCGCCGAGGTTGCTGGACTTCACGATCACCTTTAGACGATTCAAAAACTCCCAAAGGTCAACATCACTTTGCAGCTCAAAGCTAAACAAGCCACCGAAGGCGCGAAATAATTCTGCAGCTCGCCGATGCTGCGGATGCTCGGTAAGCCCCGGGTAATAGACCTTCTTGATCATGGGGTGAGCATGCAAAAACTCACACATGGCCATGGCATTTTCACTCTGACGCTGCACACGCAAGGCTAAAGTTTCTGCGCCTATGGCAACATGGTGAGCGGCCTCTGGCCCTAGGCTAGCGCCAAGATCACGCAGACCTTTTTTGCGTGTTTGAGTAATACCCCACTTCGTTGCCTCGCCGAGCTGATACTCGGGATAAATATTGGGGAAGACCGACCAGTCGTAACAGCCAGTCTCCGTCACGGCGCCGCCGAGAACGTTGCCATGACCACCAATGTACTTGGTTAGACTGTTGATGATAAGGCTGGCACCGACGGATTTCGGCTGGAACAAGTAAGGTGACGTCATGGTGTTGTCTACCACATACACCAATCCATGCTGGGTACAAAATTCGCCGATCTGCTGCAAATCGGCAATTTGTGTTCGCGGGTTAGCAATGGTCTCAACAAATACCAGACGGGTATTTTCATTTACAGCATCAGCCACGGCATCGACAGATGTCGCATCGACAAAGCTCACGCCGATACCCATTTTGCCAAAGGTGTTAAACAAACTGTTGGTGTTGCCAAAGAGAAAGGCGCTGGAAACCATATGGTCGCCAGAGCGCAGCAGCGAAAACAATGTGGTGCCGATGGCTGCCATGCCTGTACCGAAACATACGCTGGCCACACCATCTTCCATTGTGGTGATTTTCGATTCGAGGGCGGAAATTGTCGGATTTAACTGCCGGCCATAGCTGTAGCCGCTTTTTTCGCCTTGAAATACTGCTGCCAGGTCACGGGCGTCCTCATAGCCGTAGGCGACGTTCGCGTGTATCGGTTTATGCAATGACCCGTGCTCGATTGAGTCCTGTCGATCGTTATGCACAACCTTGGTCGTAAATCCTTTCACCAACTGATCCATAAAATGCGTGGCGTTACTATAAAGCTATCGTCTTTAGGGTGCGCGAGATTCTCGACGAAACGCCAACTGTTTCAGTCTTTGCGCCAACATGGCCAAGACCGGATAGAGTAGCTTTTTTCGATTGGCGGAGGTACTGCTGACAAGTGCGCGAAGTTTCCCCTATCCAGCAAGCGCTCAATTGCAAGGCTCGCTGAACAGAAAGCCCTGAGCCGTATCGCAGGCCTGCTGACGCAGGTAGCTGATCTGCGCCGGATATTCGACGCCTTCGGCAATCAGCGCAAGCCCCGGACTCTTCAACGGCATCTGCCAGACTGGTGCCCAAACGCGCCTGATCAAGGGTTTGAATATCTAGAATAAGGGTGCGGTCAATTTTTAGCACATCGACCGAAAACTGGTGCACATAGGTTAGGGATTAATAACCCACACCAAAGTCGTCAATCGCCCTCTGGACACCCTTGGCGCACAGGCCTTGTATGTTTGAGGCTGCCGACTCTACCTTCCTGACCATAGTTTGTTCCGTAATTTCAAGCCGCAGTCGATCGAGCAAATAGCCAGCCTAGGCACACATAGGCTCGCTCTTTGGTAAAAAGTCTGCGCTATCAATTTGTACTGAGGAACAGTTAATCGAAAGGAGCAGTTCAGACCCCGCCTCTCGCCAAGCAGCCGCCCGCTGGAGTGCTGACCTTTGCACCTGGGCATCGATTTCTGCCATCAAGCCTGAGTGACCTACGAGTGCCAAAAAATTGCACTGAACGCCCGCTATGACTGATCGGCTTCAGCAGGCAGATCATTAGCGGGCAAATTTGACACTGCCTTTTCCGCCTGCACAAAGGGCATGGGCCAAATGGGAAAGACTCGCGCCAAGGCCGATA
>JAYYHB010000199.1:0-2599 GCA_036157095.1 Pseudomonadota bacterium | reverse complement strand
GTGCCGTGATCGCCCTCAAGCAGATGCACGCCCTCCGCGCCATCTAATTCTCTGCCGAAGTCGATAAGATCTCTACGATGTGCTTCTTGGATAAAGACGACGGGTACATCAGCGTCCCTTGCGCCTTGAATGAGTTTGGTCGCGTTATTGACCCAAGAGCCGTCGCTTTCCATGTGCGGAATAGGGCTCACGCCGTCTTGCGGCGGGTCTCCGTTTTGAATATCTACTACGACCAACACCGGGGTTCCTTCGATCAGGTTCCGTTGACCCATCTTTTCTTCGCTCCGTAGAAACTCTCTCAATTTTCATGTTCAGCATTGTCGCTAACACAAATGCTCGGCAAGCCGATTCGAATCCGACGACTTTCAAAAAACGATACAACGAGAGCAACAACCCCTCAAGGCTTGAGCCAAGCGAATTTTTTCATTTACAAACAATCCACCTAGTGAAAGGCAAGTTGTGTTTTTGGCTGGCTCTTGCATAACGTTTTCTACGGCAGGCTTGCAAAATTCTCTCAGAAAGTCCTCTTAGAATGCCTTTTTAAAAAGTTGCAATACGCAATTCTACAAGCAAGTCTCGTCCAACGGGTGGGCCATTGCTAGCCACTTAACCGCAGGCGATTGCACCGCACGAACCCACTTCAGAGCAAGTTCTCAGTTAGCTCACCGTCCCAGTTGATTTTAGTCAATCTCTCTGTGATCTTTTACGGTTGACATCATGCGTCGGAATATCACGGCTCCTATTGTTGAAAATCAACAACAGAGATCACCTCTTACTCGCATATTGGTTGCGCTGCCAGAACCACGAGTCATTTAACAGCGTGATCTCAATGCAGACTATGCTTTGGACATCGCCCTAGTCAAAATATGTTTATTAGACTGCACAGCACAGCCCGAACTATGCATGTATCAACTGACCAAGCTTAGGAATATCTGGTTAAAGTAAGACGCGGCCGCATCAAAGAGTGTTTCGATTAGGCCTCGTGCAAACCCCCAAGGCACACGTACTTCACCTCAAGATAATCTTCCAGACCATATTTAGATCCTTCTCTGCCATGCCCGGACTCTTTCACTCCGCCGAAGGGCGCCATCTCGTTTGAAATAATCCCTTCATTGATTCCGACAATGCCGAACTCCAACTGCTCGCTGGCCTTGATCATCGTACTAGCATTTTGCGTGTAGACGTAAGCAGCTAACCCGGCTGTGGTCTGGTTAGCGAGCTTAATAGCCTGGTCGTAATGATTAAAGCTTATAAGGGTCGCGATAGGCCCAAAGATCTCTGCATCGAAAATTTCCATGTCCGCGGTCACATCTTTGAGTATCAAGGGCGGTACAAAGTTGCCCGTAGCCGGCGTTTCATGGTGCGCACTCATTGGCGTTGCACCCTGCTCAATGGCCCTAGTCACTAGTCCTTGAACTTTTGCTACGGCGCTCTTTTGAATTAATGGCCCAATGGTTGTGTCCTGGGTCAAACCGTTGCCCAGCACAGATTTCGATAGCCTCTCTGCCAGCATCTGCGTGAACTGTTCGATAATTTCTTCTGCAACCAAGACGCGATTTGCGCAAACACAGGTTTGGCCGCTATTACGAAATTTCGAGGCCATCAGCCCATCAATTGCGGCTTCCAAATTGGCGTCGGCGAAAACGATAAAAGGTGCGTTCCCGCCCAGCTCCATGGAGGTTCTTTTCATGGTGCCAGAGCAGGCTGCTGTAAGCATCTTGCCCACTGCGGTTGAGCCGGTAAACGAGAGTTTTCTGACGACTGAACTGCCGGTAAGAGCTGCGCCAATCTCTTGGGTTTTGCCACACAAGATATTGATAACACCGGCAGGCACCCCAGCTTCGATCGCGTAGTGACCTAAAGCAAACGCCGAAAGTGGTGTTTCATTTGCTGGCTTACAGACGACGGTGCAACCTGCTGCAAGCGCTGGTGCGATTTTGCGCGCAAGCATGGCGCTGGGGAAATTCCAAGGCGTGATGCAGGCCACCACGCCAACAGGTTGCTTGAGCGTGTAGATGCGTTTATCTGTACTGGGAGCTGGAATGACGTCGCCGTAAATGCGCTTCGCTTCCTCGCTAAACCACTCTATATAACTGGCACCGTATCGCACTTCGCTGAGCGCTTCGTCCAGCGGCTTGCCCTGCTCAACAGTCAGCAGACATGCAAGGTCTTGTTCGTTTTCAATGATCAGGTCAAACCACGCCCGTAGAATTCTGGCTCGGTGTTTTGCAGGGGTTTGCGCCCAGCCAGCTAAGGC
This sequence comes from Pseudomonadota bacterium, assembly GCA_036157095.1. GTDB lineage: Bacteria > Pseudomonadota > Gammaproteobacteria > Pseudomonadales > Azotimanducaceae > UBA4421. The sequence goes on along the minus strand of JAYYHB010000199.1, from coordinate 342 downwards.
GTCTTTCGCCGCTGCGATGGCATGCTCTGTCTCGATTTCACCGCAATTCGCAACAAGCGCCACGACCTCATCAGTAGCCGGATTGTCTACGGCGAACGTATCTCCGGTAGTGGAACTTTGCCAGCGTCCTGCGATAAGCGCGTTGGTTTTGAAAAAGGCCTTTTCGGAAAGGCCCGCTATTTCTTCTGCGTTAAGTGCTGTACGCAACATGGGTTTGACGACCCCCAGTAAGTGATATTCTAGCCTTCCAGTCCATCATCTCGTCAACGTCCGCTGAGTCAATTCTCAGTAATCACTGCTGCAGCATAGCTTCATTGACCAATCTTGGTAGATCGGGGATGT
>JAYYHB010000198.1:0-4234 GCA_036157095.1 Pseudomonadota bacterium | reverse complement strand
TGGCAGCCTTGGCGGCATGCAGGCACTGCAGTGGACCATAGACTATCCCGAGCGCGTTAGAGCCTGCGTGGCTATCGCATCGGCGGCCAAGCTCTCTGCGCAAAATATTGCCTTCAATGAGATCGCTAGGCAGGCCATCTGCAGTGATCACAATTTCGCAAGTGGACGCTACGCCGACGAAGGGGTAAACCCAGATCGAGGGCTAGGCCTGGCGCGCATGATCGGGCACGTAACGTATTTATCCGACGACGGCATGGGAAATAGGTTTGGTCGTGAGATCAAGTCCGGTGACTTTGACGAGGCCGATAACGTTGAATTTCAGGTCGAGAGTTATCTCAACTATCAGGGGCAGGTGTTCACGCGGTCTTTTGATGCCAATACCTACCTGCTCATGACCAAAGCTTTAGATCATTTTGATCCCGCGAGAGAAACAGGCGGTGACTTAGTCGAGGCCTTGCGCGGAACTACCTGTAAATTTTTGATTTTATCCTTCAGCTCTGACTGGCGATTTTCTGCCCAGCGCTCTCAAGAGATCGTCGATGCTTTGATAAAAGCTAAAAAGAACGTGGCTAGCGCCGTGATCGAATCAGAGCACGGGCACGATTCTTTCTTGCTACCGATTGAACGCTACACTGACGCCCTTCGCACTTTTTTAAACCGATGTCTAGTAGAGGGCTTAGGAGCAGATTCATGACACTTCGCGGCGATTTGGCTCTGATCAGCGACTTGATCAATCCTAACGCTCGGGTCCTAGATCTGGGCTGTGGCAGCGGGGATTTGCTGGCTGCTCTGCAGGATAAGAAAGCGGTTAATGGCTATGGACTCGATCGAGATCCCGCCAATATTCAACTCTGTCTCAGTAAGGGTGTAAACGTCATTGAACAGGATTTGGATGCCGGTATTGATAACTTTGCCGACGACAATTTCGACATGGTCATCATGACCGATGCTCTCCAAGCTGTCCGAGACCCAAGAGAACTGCTGAGGCAAATGCTCAGAATCGGCGAGGAATCGGTGGTGACCTTCCCAAACCTCGGTCATTGGCGCTGTCGTTTGCAGCTAGGATTGAAAGGACATATGCCGGTTTCTAAGCATCTGCCTCATGACTGGTACAGCACCCCCAATATTCACCTATGTACCACCCTGGACTTTGAGAAAATGTGCGAAGAAGAAAACATCCGAATTATTCAGCGGCGGGTAGTGAATGCGCGATACCAGGAACACTGGGCGATTCAATTAGCCCCTAATCTGATGGCCAGCCACGCCTTTTACCGCCTTGGGAGACCCTTATGAAGCCCATAACATATAGAACAGTGGCGGCGTTTCTGGTCATGCTGGCTTGCCTTACGGCATCGGTAAGTCATGCCCAGCAAATGCAGCGGTTTGGGGATTATGAGATTCATTACGTTGTCATACCTACTACGACCCTTCAGCCTGATATCGCGGCCCGATACGATATCTCTCGCGGCAAAGACAAAGCTTTATGCAACATATCGATCATTGATTCTGAGGGTAGGGGCATTCGTTCAGTGCTTGAGGGAACTACGCAGAACTTACTCGGTCAACGTCAAGACCTTTCTTTTCGTGAAGTCGTAGACGGAGAGGCCGTTTACTACTTGGCCACCATTAGGCATGCTGACGAGGAAGTGCATCGAATCACCATTGATGCGCAAGTGATGGCGGACCAAGGTGCCAAGTCAACAAGTACCAATCTGCGAATCACACAAAAGCTTTATTGGTCCGATTGATGGATCTGATACTCGCTACACGCAATCCGGGCAAGGTCGAAGAAATGCGGCCGATGCTCGCGGGAATTGGATACGGCTTAATCAATCAGACAGATACGCAAATTCCTAGCGCAGAAGAAAACGGAGCAACCTTTGTCGAGAACGCGCTTATCAAGGCGCGCTCCGTCGCCGAAGCCACGGGCCTTCCATGCATTGCGGATGACAGTGGTTTAGTCGTGCAGGCATTACAGGGAGCGCCGGGCATATACAGTGCGCGCTATGCCGGCGAAGGGGCCTCCGACGCCGACAACAACCAACGACTATTGACGGCCCTTGCCGGGCGAACGGATCGTAGCGCCTTTTTTTACTGCTGTATGGTGTTTATGCGATCAGCCCAGGATCCAACGCCGCTGATTGCCACTGCCCGATGGCATGGGGAGATACTGAACGAGGCTCGCGGCAAGGGCGGATTCGGCTACGACCCATTATTCTGGCTGCCAGAGCTTGCGCAAAGTGCGGCAGAGCTGCCAAAAACGACGAAGAATCGTATCAGTCATCGAGGTCAAGCCTGTGAAACTTTGATTGCGGCTCTCAACGCGACCTCTATCGCCCAGGTATGACCGATTCATACCCAGACACCAGCGCGCTAGGACTGTACGTGCACTTCCCCTGGTGCGTTAAAAAATGTCCGTATTGTGATTTCAACTCCCACCCCATCAAGGAGAGTACCAATCAACAGGCCTACCTGAACGCCTTGCTGCTAGACTGGCGACAGCAACTTGGGACATTCGGTGGAGCCCGCATCGCCGAGTCAAATACCCAGCAAATCAGCTCTATTTTCTTCGGCGGCGGCACACCCAGTTTATTTGAACCCCAATACCTAGCTCGTCTGCTTGAGGAGGTTCCTCACAGGGGGGCCGAAATCACTATCGAAGTTAATCCTGGCACCGCGGAGTATTTCCGCTTCGAAGACTACAAAGCCGCTGGTGTCAATCGCCTGTCAATTGGCGCTCAAAGCTTTTCGAATACGCAGCTTGCGCAATTAGGCCGAGTACATCAGCGGGACGAAACCGTCCGCGCTGTTGCTAACGCACGACACGCCGGCTTCAGCAACATCAATTTGGACATAATGTGGGGACTGCCAGGTCAGAGGGTTGAGGGTGCGCTAGATGATCTGCAGCAAGCCATCGACCTGAAGCCAAAGCATATTTCTTGGTATCAGCTAACCATCGAGCCCAAGACCGAGTTTGCGGGTAGACCCCCGATTTTACCCGTCGACCCGGTCCTGCAAGAAATTGAGCAGAATGGGCTTGCGCTGCTTGCCGATGCGGGTTACCAGCGATACGAGGTCTCAGCGTTTTCACAGCGAGGCCATCAATGCCAGCACACCCTGATTTATTGGAGCTTTGGCGACTATCTAGGTATTGGTGCGGGCGCCCACGGCAAAATCAGTCGAAAGGATGACATTTATCGTACCCGAAGGCCCTCGCAACCTCGTCTGTATCAACAGAACAGTCACATCACTGAACTGACGCTGATACCCGATGCCCAGCGTCCCATCGAGTTTATGATGAACGCGCTGCGTCTAATTGAGGGAGTTCCTCAGCAGACGTTTGCGGAGCGAACCCATTTACCCTGGCAATCTGTAAAGGAAGTTTGGCAAGAACTTGTGAGCCTTGAGTTGGTTCGCCAGGACCGCTGCGCGACAACACCTCTGGGCCTGCGCTATCTTGACAGTGTACTGGAGAGATTTCTCAGCTAGCTAGAGCTCGATGCGCTGGTACTGCAGATCGCGAATTTCATGCCCCAGACGCTCACCCCGGGCTTCAAATTTCGTCACACTCCGAACTTCATCAGCCACACTCGAGGGAGGTTTTTGTGTCGCCGCGCGTTTATCGTCCTGAAGAAGTTTAAAACCAGGATTTGCAGCGAAGTGTTCGACAATCCACTGGGCGTACTCTGCCCAATCCGTCGCTAATCTGACGATTCCGGTAGGCGCCAGTTTTTGGTGAAGTAAGTGCAAAAACTCTGGCTGAATCAATCGCCGCTTGTAATGGCGCTTTTTAGGCCACGGGTCGGGAAAGAAAATACGTACTTCTGCCAGAGCATTGTTATCGATCTGCTCCAATATAAGCTGGGCAGGCTTATCGACAAGGCGAACGTTAGATAGCTTCTTTTTTTTCAAACGAGACAACATAGATCCGATGCCGGGCTGATAAAGCTCTACACCCAACAAACGCCAATCAGGCCGTTGCTCAGCCCAAGCAATTAGCTCGGATCCCATACCAAAACCGATCTCCATACCCAAGGGGCGGTAGCGCAGATCGTCAGACTGCCACCGATATTGGCCGGATAGGGTATCCAGCGCATTCGTCTGACCCTTGGTGAATCTGCCGCGTCGGCGAATGTAGTTAAAGGCCGTACCGGAATAATCGGACGCTGGCGTTTCGTTATCGCCCATGACGACGCTGAAGGTCCTGCCCCGGCGTGGAACCATTTACGCGCAC
>JAYYHB010000197.1:0-3011 GCA_036157095.1 Pseudomonadota bacterium | reverse complement strand
ATCCTCGGCCTGATACGCGGCCTTGATGCCGGAAAATACCTGGCGCTGATGATCGCCGACGTCTAGCGTCAGCTGCAGCAGCTTGTCTGCACCCTCTACGGGGGCGGCCTCGACGATGCGGGCCACTCTAAGCTGCACCTTCATAAAATAGTCGATACTGATCACATTTGACGCTTCGTCAGTTGCCGCAGGCTTGGCCTTCGTTGGCGCTGAGGCGGGCTCCGGCTGCTTGGATGCGTCCACCATTTTTTCGATCTGCGCCGTTTCAATGCGCTTCAGCATGGGTTTGAACTCTCTGATGGTATGTCCGAGCAAGGGGGCTTCGGCGTCGGCCCAAGTTAAGGGCGCGACGCTCAAAAAGGCCTCGGCTTTTTTCGCCATCGCCGGCAGTACGGGTTTCAAAAAGATCGCTAGGCAGCGAAACATGTTGATGCCCTGACTGCACACGAGCTGCACTGCATCCCGGTGATCTGGATCCTTCGCCATATTCCAGGGCTCGTGTTTGGCAATGTACTGATTTGCCGCATCTGCTAGGGCCGTTAATTCACGCATAGCCTTGGCGGTATCACCGGATTCAAATAGCGCAGCAATGGGTTCCACGTGAGCGTGGAATTGCGCCATCAAAGCCTCGTCGTGCACACTATCTGCGAGCACGCCATTAAATTGGTTGACCAAAAAGCCTGCGGTGCGGCTAGCGATATTGATAACTTTGCCGACAAGGTCTGAATTCACCCGGGCGACAAAGTCTTTAAGATTCAGGTCGAGGTCGTCGGCGGAACCACTTAGCTTTGCAGCATAGTAGTAACGCAGGTATTCGGGGCTGAGGTGATCCAGGTAGGTCTTGGCGAGAATAAACGTGCCGCGAGATTTAGACATCTTTGTGCCGTCCACGGTGAGGAATCCGTGGGTGTGCACTTTGGTCGGGGTGCGAAAGTTTGAGCCATCGAGCACTGCCGGCCAGAACAGGGCGTGGAAGTTGACGATGTCCTTGCCAATAAAGTGATGTACCTCGGCGCCGGAATCCGTCGCCCAAAAATCGTCAAAGTTGAGGTCGCTGTCTTGATCGCACAGGTTTTGGAAACTCGCCATGTAGCCAATGGGGGCGTCCATCCAGACATAAAAATACTTGTCTGTGGTGCCAGGAATGGTGAAGCCAAAGTAGGGGGCGTCACGAGAGATATCCCAGGCGCGCAGACCGTCGTCCAGCCACTCGGCCAACTTGTTGGCAATCTCGGGCTGCACGGCGCCGCTGCGGGTCCACGCTTTGAGGAAGTCCGTATAGCGCCCTAGGTCGAAGAAGTAATGGTCAGATCCCCGCAGTTCGGGCGTGGCACCGCTGAAGATCGATTTAGGATCGATCAATTCGTTGGCATTGTAGGTGGCGCCGCAGTTCTCGCAGTTGTCGCCATATTGATCCGGGGTTTTACACTTTGGGCAGCCGCCCACCACGAAGCGGTCTGCCAAGAACAGACCTTTCTCTGGGTCGTAAAGCTGCTCGACCTCTTCGGTAAAGATCAGCCCGGCTTCCTGCAGGCGCTTATAGATCAGCTCTGAGTAATGCTGATTTTCCGGCGAGTGGGTGGAGTAGTAGTTGTCGTGGGCAATCAAAAAACCCTGAGAATCCGCCATATGCAGTTGGCGCATGTTCTCCACCAAGGTCTCAGCAGACACACCCTCTTGTTCGGCCTTAATCATGGTCGCCGTGCCGTGGGTGTCGTCGGCGCAGACGTAGATCGCCTGATTGCCGCGCATGCGCTGAAACCGCACCCAAATATCGGTTTGGATTTGCTCTAACACATGGCCCAAGTGGATGGGGCCGTTGGCATTAGGCAGTGCACTGGTAACTAAAATGCGACGCGACATGCTGGACCTGGGTTGATCGTTGGCGGTGAAATTTGCGGGCGGAGCATACCGCGCCTGAGGCCACAAGTGCAGTCACTAAGAGAGTTCTATCGGTCTGCGTTGAATTTGTGTCACGCTTTCACAGGCGCTCCACTGGCCTTTGGCTTACACTTGCGGAATGAGTAAAAGCGGGGTACGCGCTCTGTGAAAGTCGAAGAATTTGTCGACCCCTATTTGGGGCAATCTTGGGGCAGCTTGGGCGCGCGGGTGCTCACTTCGGGCAACCAAGTTTCGGTTACCTTGGGATATCCCGCTGCCGGACTGCAGGCAGATCTTGCGGTTCAGCTGGCGACCTTTTTACAAGTGGATACCGTCGATCTGCAGCTAAACCTTGCGGTAAAAGGTGGTTCGGGTTTCGGTCAGGTCAAACACATCGTGTTGGTGAGCAGCGGCAAGGGCGGTGTGGGTAAATCGACCACAGCGGTAAATCTGGCCCTCGCGCTGGATACCGAAGGTGCCAAGGTTGGCTTGCTTGACGCAGATATTTACGGCCCCAGTCAGGGGATGATGCTCGGCGTCGCTGAAGGCCAGCGGCCCAACATCAAGGACGGCAAGCACTTCGAGCCGATACGCGCCCATGGTCTGAAGGCCATGTCCATGAGCTTTATGACGACCGACAAAACACCCATGGTGTGGCGTGGTCCTATGGCCAGCGGTGCCTTGCAGCAGATTTTGGGTCAAACCCTGTGGGGAGATCTTGATTATCTGATTGTAGATATGCCGCCGGGAACCGGTGATATTCAGCTGACCCTGTCACAAAAAGCGCCGGTGTCCGGGGCTGTCATCGTTACCACACCCCAGGACATTGCGCTGCTGGATGCGATGAAGGGTATCGAGATGTTCGCCAAGGTGGACATCCCGGTGCTGGGCATCGTGGAGAATATGAGTGTGCATGAATGCCCCAGCTGCGGGCATATAAGCCATCTATTTGGTGCCGACGGTGGTCGGAGGGTCGCAGAAGATCTGTCGGTGCCGCTGCTGGGCCAGTTGCCCCTGGCCATGTCGATTCGTGAACAGGCCGACGGCGGGCAGCCCACGGTCAAAGTTGAACCTGATTCGAAAATCAGCGCCCTGTATCGGGATGCGGCGCGTAACATGGCGGCCCAGCT
>JAYYHB010000196.1:0-2687 GCA_036157095.1 Pseudomonadota bacterium | reverse complement strand
TTGGTGGCAGTCAGCGGGAAGAGCGCCTGGCTGTCCTAGATGAACGCATGGATCCGAGGCTTGCCGACGAGCTGTGGTGGTATCGCGATCTTCGTCGCTACGGCACGGTTCCCCACGCTGGCTTTGGTCTAGGCCTCGAGAGACTTCTTTTATATATCACTGGCATGGACAATATTCGCGACGCCATACCCTTCCCTAGGGTACCCGGCAACGCCAATTTTTAGCCTGTGAATCCTAACAACGACGAACCCACACTCCCTCCTAGTGCGCTGCTTGCCGCGCTCTGGCAGCTGCGTCGATTCATCGGACCCCATCGTAGGGGCCTGTATATTGGCATTGCGGCCTTTGGTCTTGCCCGTATCTTTGAAGCCATGGTGCCGGTGCTGACCGCGGTGTCGATCAATCGAATGGCGGAGGGGAATTTTGATCTGATGTATCCGGTCTTAGGGATCATCGGAGCGGTCATCATACGCTACGGTGTGGTCAGCTTCGCGCGATTCAGCGTGCGCCGGGTGGCCCTCAAAGTTTCCTTTGATCTGCGGCAATCGTTCTTCAACAAACTTCAGGAACAAGGCGCTGAGTTTTTCGCCGAATTCAGCATCGGCGACATGATGACCCGCGCGGTTGCGGACATTTCACTGATTCAGCGATTGATCTCCATGGGTACGATATTGCTGATCATCATGGTGTATGCAACGGTCGTTGGCTTCGGGTTCATGCTCTACTACTCCCCCTGGCTGACCCTACTCCTGCTGCCGCCAATGCCCTTGGTCTTCTTTTACGCCCAGTATTCAGCCAAGGCCATGGGAGCAGCTTCGGCCCAGGTTCAAGATCGACTGTCAGATTTGGGCACACATACCCAAGAGAACTTATCCGGCATTCGCACCATTCAAGCCATGGTGCAGGAAGAAAATGAGATCCAGCGCTTTGCGGCCACCAATCAGGCCTACGCAGACGTTTTTTACGAGCAAGGTCGGATCAATTCCGCCATGAGCGCCTGGATGCCAAGCTTGGCTGCAATCTGCTCATTGACCATTCTTGGCTATGGCGGCAACCAGGTGCTCAACGGCGGCCTAGCCATCGGAGACTTTGTCGCCTTCTTTATGTTCGTCAACATGGTGGTTCAGCCGTTTCGGGTGGCAGGCTTCATCGTGAATCTTTTTCAGCGAGCCGGTGTGGCGAGCAGGCGTTTATTTGAGGTCTTTGACCGCCCAGCGGAAATTACTGACGCCCCCGCGGCCCAGGCCCCCGTCGAGATCGCGGGTGCCCTACGTATCAACCGTTTAAGCTATCGGTATCCCGGCAGCGCTGTGAACGCTATCGACGATCTTTCGCTGTCAGTAGAGCCCGGCGAAACCCTGGCGATTATGGGTAGAGTGGGCAGCGGCAAGACCACCTTACTCAAGCAAGTTGTGCGGTTAATCGACCCAGCGGCCGACAGCATCTTTATTGACGGGCACCCGGTTGCCGACTACCCGCTGAACCAGCTGCGTACACAAGTTGCCTTGGTTCCCCAAGATCCCTTTCTGTTTGCTGAGCCGCTGAAAAGCAATATCACCTATGATGATCCTGCGCGGTCCTTGGAAAGGATCTGGGAGGCGGCAACGTCTGCCGACTTAAAAGACACCATCAGCGACTTCCCTGAACAGCTTGATACACTGATCGGCGAGCGCGGGGTAACCCTGTCTGGCGGACAAAAACAGCGCGCAACGCTGGCCAGAGGACTAATACGAAACGCTCCAATCTTGATTCTCGATGATTGTTTCTCCGCAGTGGATACAGAAACGGAAGAGCACATCTTGGGCGAACTCAAACGTCTGCGCCAAGGCCAGACCACGCTGCTAGTCTCCCATCGAGTCAGCACCGCTCGGCATGCCAACCGCATCATTGTGATTGATGCGGGGCGGATCATCGAAAGCGGCAAACATGACGAACTTCTTGCTAATCAGGGCTACTACGCCGAACTAGAGCGCGTGCAGCGCGAGGGCGGTGAGGAGGACGACCTGGAAAAACTCAGGGTCGGCTCATGAATACGACGACAAAGAAGACACAGCGCGACTATGCCATGTTCGATGCGGACATCAGTGGCGCTGTGCTCAACCTGCATCTATTGCGACGACTGCTACGGTGGCTAGCCCCGTATAAAGTGTCATTAGCCGTCAGTACGGTTTTGGTGCTGCTGGCGTCTACCCTGCAGGTGATGCTGCCGATGATCATCTCCCTGGTCGCCATTGACCACATCATTCGCGGCGAGAGCGATTCCGAAAGCCCAGACTTCGGCCTCATTGAATTCAACCAAGGTCTTGCAGAACGCCTTGGCGTACCGGAACTCATGGCGGCCTGTTTGCTCTATGCGGTCATCCAGCTTACCTGGGCGTTTTGCGGTCATGCTCACCGAATGACGTTGATCGGCCCAGTGATCAAGGGTCTGAGAGATCTGCGTCTCGATCTTTTCCGTCACCTGGAAACCCGCCCTTCTTCTTTCTACGACCGGGTAGCCGTAGGGCGTATCATGACTCGGGTCACTAATGATGTTGAAGCTCTCTATGAACTACTGCGGGGGCTCGGCACCTTGGTCGGCGAGTTTGTGCCATTTTTCGTTGCTCTCGCGGTCATGCTCGCAATCGATGTACAGCTGACGCTCATTCTTCTAATGGCTTTACCGATCCTTGCATTGGTGACCGCTT
>JAYYHB010000195.1:0-14908 GCA_036157095.1 Pseudomonadota bacterium | reverse complement strand
TTTTTGTCCCGGCGACAGACGCCAAGGCAGAAGACGAGGGGTGGGTTTTAAGCTTGGTGCACAGTGAAACCACGGGAAAGTCTCGGCTGATCATTGTCGACGCTCAGGAATTTGCGTCACCGCCAGTTGCAACGATTGAGTTGCCTTTTCGGGTGCCCTACGGAGCGCACGGGAACTGGGTAGCAGACATCCAGCTGCAATAACTGGCACCGCAAACTTTCGAAGGGCAAAGGCATCAGCTATCATCCTCCGCTTCGGGGCGTAGCGCAGTCTGGTAGCGCACTTGGCTGGGGGCCAAGTGGTCGCAGGTTCAAATCCTGCCGTCCCGACCAATTTTTCTTCCAAAGAATTCTGTCGAAGTTCTGTAAGTTTCAGAAGTTATTGTTTTAATTGGATTTAACTCCGAGTAAGCCCCAGGACGTCTTGCTACTTCTCACCCGTTTGACCGTATAGTTGTTTGTATGCTCCCTATTAGTACGCAGGGCAGTTTACGGCGCTCTCGAACGCGAGCTTTGATCGCAAGCTTCGCACTCGTGATAAACACAGTGACGTACCGGATTTCGAGTGAATGCAGGACCTAGCTTCGAGCTGCAGCCTCATACTTGCCAAAGACATGCCAAAGACATGCCGATGCCCACTAATAACCCGCGGCCGATATTGACGCCCGGACAGATGCTTTGCAGTCCGTAATGATAGTGGCTGAAAGCTAGGGCCCTGCGGCGGTTCGTGTCGTCATAAAAATCTCACACAATGGGGCTATTATCTCCAGAGCTGAAAAAAGGGCCCTGCGTGCTTGATCAAATTGTGAGGGACGACACTGAAAAGAAGGGGTTGGTGCGGTCAACAGTATCCACCCACCTGTTCCAGCCGGATCTGGCCGACGATCTGGTCGCCGGTGTGCATAAGGGGACCGTACAGGCAAAGGAAGAAGTTAGCAGGGTGCACGACAGCCACGCAATGCTCGAGACTAGCGCAGGGCTCAACGGTAGTGAGGGGGACTTGAGATGCTCAGGTCCCTGAACGGGGCAAAGGACAGCCAAGCGGATAGTGTTATTCGAACCGGCAACAGACAGGGCCGCGAGGCTTGGCAGAAGTCCTAGAATTTAATTTAGGACGTGCTACCGGGTGTCCGCGCCCGACATTGTTTTGGAGAACTCGATTGATATCACGCCGTCGTTTTATTGAACAAACCAGCGCAGCTTTTGCCGCATTAACTCTAGTTGGATGCGCCGAGAGAGCGAGTACTCTCACCTCCGGCGCATTTGGTTATGGACCGCTAATGAGCGACCCCAACGGCCTCCTAGACCTCCCTGAGGGATTTAGCTACAGGGTATTGTCACAGCTAGGGGACCTCATGGATGATGGCGCGAGAGTGCCGGATAAAGCCGATGGCATGGGTTGTTTTCCTGGCACAAACGGCGAATTGATTCTGGTGCGTAACCACGAGCTGCGGCCAAATGATGATGATGGAGCTGTTATTCCCGAGGGTTTCGACGCTAAAAACGGACGTATCTTGCCCGGAGGGACAACCCACATCGTGCTTGACAGCCAGTCTATGGCGGTAAAGCGGCAGTTTAGGTCTCTTGGCGGCACCATAAGGAATTGCGCTGGAGGCATCACGCCGTGGAATAGCTGGCTGAGTTGTGAAGAGGCCCCGGTCAACCCGGGTGAGCGCTATGGAGAAGGATTAGGCCAAGCGCATGGCTGGGTTTTTGAGGTGCCAGCAGATGCTTCCGGCCTTATAAATCCGGCGCCATTGCGGGCATTGGGTCGATTTAATCATGAAGCTGCCTGTGTTGAGCCAAAAACCGGCACGGTCTACCTCACAGAAGATCGGGATGACGGCGTGCTCTATCGATTTCTACCAAAACAGTGGGGGAGCCTGCATCGCGGTGGTCAGCTGCAGGCAATGGCGCTTGAAGGAGTTACCGACACGCGAAATTGGCATACGCGCTCAATCCGGTCCGGAGAAGCGCTAAAGGTGCGCTGGATTGATCTTGACCAGGTGGAGTCGCCAAAGGATGACTTGCGATACCGAGCCACAGCAAAGGGCGCCTCCATAATAGCGCGTGGTGAAGGCATCCACATGGGCGATGGCGAGATTTTCGTATGCTCTACCAGCGGCGGCAGCGAGAAGTGTGGCCAAGTATTGCGCTTGAAACCTGGTCCCCCCGGTTCTGCAGACACGGTGGATTTATTCTTCGAGAGCCGCTCGCACCAATTGTTCAATAGCGGCGACAACCTCACCGTCGCGCCTAATGGCCACCTCATTGTCTGTGAGGACCAGTACACGGCCCAAGTCGATAACTATCTTCGTGGTCTTACGGCTACTGGGGTTCCATACGGCTTGGCAAGATTAAGGTTGCAAACAGAGCTAGCGGGCGCCTGCTTTTCGCCGGACGGATGCACTTTATTTGTGAACGTGTTTTCGCCAACGAGGACCCTTGCAGTCACTGGCCCCTGGGAACGCTTTATTGGTTAGATCCAATTGCGGTGAGCGAAAAGAAACTAGCGGCTCCTTGGCGTCCCTTGAAGGGACTCCAAGTGAATATAAAAAACCCGCTGCACGCGGGTTTTCATCTCGGTCTATCGGCGGCTTGCCGTCTGGTCTGCTTCAGAGCCCAGCCGGCCGTCGGTAATCGCGTTTAGACGCCGATGCTGCCAACTCGGCACTTCATTTTAGCAACCCCTTCGTCCGTGGACTGGACAATGTAGAAGGCTGTGTTTTGGCGAAGTCGACTAGCGGGGATATCTAAAGTTAAACCAACGCCAGAAGTCAGGGTTTCATTGAACAGTGACAGCCCGCATAACTCAGGTGACACCTTGACGGTTTCACCGGATTTGGTGATGAGCAACAGGTGATCTTGGGAATACCCCCATTGCTCGATTAGTGAAGTCCTAATGCTTGTTTGCGCTGCGGCACTAATACTCGCTAGCGCAAGAATTACAGTCATGAGTACCTTCATGTTTCCTCCCTCGGTTTAACAGCAAAGGTTTTTTACACATATCCTTGCCGTTGTCATATGTTCGTAACATTTCGGCCTGACAGGCAAGTCTTTTTTATAAATCTCGCGCCAAAACACTTCACTCGGTGTCTTTATACCTAAATATTTCCAGTTAGGAGTGGCTGGGCAAAGACTCGCTTTGCCCGTGCCCAAAACTTGTCTGGGGTTCATAAAAAATTCACGGATGCTTAGCAGGATCGTAAGAAAAAACGAAGAAAGTAGGGGAAACCTGCAGAGTAGACGGATATGAACGCGCTAACCCGACCGGTTTTTACTCCTAACAAGTATCGCTCGATTTTTATCTCTGATGTCCATCTTGGAAGCTACGGCTGTCAGGCATCAAAAATCCTTGAATTCCTTGAAAACAATACCTGTGACCAACTCTTCTTGGTTGGCGATATTGTCGACGGTTGGCAGATGCGGGGGAGGGTCTATTGGCCCCAATCTCACGAGAAAGTGATGCAGCATTTACTGCAGCGTGCCAAAGAAGGCACGAAAGTCAGATACATCACGGGTAACCACGATGAGTTCTTAAGAAACTATGGTGCGCTAAAGTTCGATAACATCGAGATTGTCGACGAGTACCGCTTACGAAACAAAGATGGGCGGGACTTTTTGGTGATTCATGGGGATCAATACGATGTGGTGACCCAGCATGCGCCCTGGATCGCCACCTTGGGTGACATTGGCTACAACCTGCTGCTGCGCCTTAACGTCGTGCTCAACAAGATCCGCTCTCAGTTTGGATACGATTACTGGTCGCTGTCCAAGTGGGCCAAAAATACGATTAAGCAAGCGGTTAGCTATATGGGTGACTTTGAGAGCACGGTGGCAGAAGAGTGCAATCGCCGAGATTTTGCTGGGGTCATTTGTGGCCACATACATAAGGTCGCTAACCGCGAGGTTGCCGGAGTTCACTACCTTAACTGTGGTGATTGGGTTGAATCTTGCACGGCTATTGTTCACTCCCATGATGGTGAGTTTGAAATCGTGGAATACGAAGCAAGCGCAAGTCGCAGCGAGTCCAAGGTAACTAACAGCCAGGCGCCCAGCATGGGGTTTGAGCAAAAAGACATAGCCTAGGTGTAATGATGAAAGTGCTAATCGCCACCGATGCATGGAAACCTCAGATCAACGGAGTTGTGACCACGCTCGCCCACGTAAAGGAGTACTTAGAGTTCAAGGGTTGTGCGGTTCGAATAGTCGAGCCCCAGGACTTTAGCGCCTTTGCCCTACCGGGATATCGAGAAATCGCTGTCGCCTGGGATGTTTGGAAATTTGGCCGACTACTGGAGGACTTCCAGCCTGACTCTGTTCATATCGCCACGGAGGGTCCAATCGGTTTGGCGGCGCGGCGGTACCTTAGGCGGCGCGGTTTGTCTTTTACTACTTCTCTGCACACAAAGTTTCCCGAATACGTAAACGAACGTATCGGTATTCCCGTGAACTGGGGCTATCGATTTTTACGCTGGTTCCATGGGGCTGCAGCATCTACGCTGGTGACGACGCAAAGCATGAAAGACGAGCTAACACAGCACGGATTGGACAGGCTGGCGGTGTGGACCAGAGGTGTTGATACTGATTTGTTTAATCCGCTTCGGCGTCTGCCCGAAATAGATTCCAAGGCAAAACCCGTCATGCTTTATGTGGGTAGAGTGGCGGTGGAGAAAAACATCGCAGCTTTTCTTGAACTGCCTACTTCAGGATCAAAGGTCATTGTGGGTGACGGCCCCGCTCGCGCGAAGCTAGAAGCTGCTTATCCAGATGCGCAATGGGTTGGTTACCAAACTGGCGAGGATTTAGCCAATTATTACGCTAGTGCGGATGTCTTCGTGTTTCCGTCCCGCACGGATACCTTTGGCATCGTAATGCTCGAAGCGATGGCAAGCGGTGTGCCAGTGGCTGGCTATCCGGCAACCGGTACCGTCGACGTGGTGCAAGAAGGGCGCAACGGGGCGATTGACGAGGATTTAGAGCAAGCCATACATCGAGCATTGGCGGTTTCCCGGGAAAGCTGTCGTCGCTTTGCGCTGACGAAAAGCTGGGACACCGTTGGTGAACTGTTTTTGCGAGAACTGGTAGCCCTGGCGCCGTCACAAAAACAGCCCGCCGCGGTTAAATAACCCAACTTAAACGCCGTTTCAGCTATCTGTGTGCGATAGCTAGGCCACAGGTTATCGGCGCTTCATTTCCAGCTGCGCGATCCAGGTGCAGGCAATTACTGTTCGATGCTGAACGTTGCTGCGACGTCACGCCAATCAATCAATTTAAAGTTTTGATTTGCTGAAGAACCGTTGCTATTGGTATTGAAACCGTCTTGGACAACCAAGATACCTTCCGGATAGTCAGCCAGGGCAGCACCGGTCACGGCAATGCCGTCAGTGTCCTGTACACCATCGACGCCTGCATCAACGGCTGCTTCAGATTCCGCGCCGGTTCCGGGGGGTACCGAAAATTTAGCGAGCACCTCAGCGGTCGCTAAATTATAAGCAACAAACGTACTGTCGCCCTGGCTAGAGGCAATCAATACTCGGCCACGGTCGCCAGTATATATGTCTAGACCTTCAACATCTGCGACTAGGACTGCGTCGTCGACTGACGCAAATAACTGCGGAGCCGAGTCGCTGTTGAGGTCCACGCGCCAGATACCGGTCGTTTCCTCCCCGACATATAGGTGACCGTTTTCTGTATCGACTACGCACCCTTCGGTTTGTGATTGGAAGGTATAGCTGGCTAATGGCCCTTGGCCATCCCAGCCCCAGGCTTGAACCAAACCGTGTTTATCACTGACGAAAATGCGCGTGGCAGAGACGCACAATCCATAAGGTTCCGCCAGCGGCACATCGAAGGATCGCTCCAACTCAATAGCGACGGGCTCCGTGGTGACTCGATACACATCTACCTGAGTGTTGGTTCGGTTGCTTCCTGCCAGCAGAAAAGTTTGGGATGCCACGTCGAATACGCCGTCGACATTGTTGACGCGACCACTGTCAATTGATCCCAGACGTTGCCCCTGAAGATCATAGAGTTCCACGCCGCGACGTTTGTTGGTACCAGCGATAATGGTATCGCCGCTTACCGCAACCATGATGTAGGGGTCATCGGCAGCATCATCATGGTCTGGTACTGGCACGGTTTCGGCAAAGGCATGGACCGTAGCGACGTTCGGCACGCTTTGCAGGGCGATAGTCGAATCGTCGTCAGTGCATCCGGCCACTGTTAGGGCAGCGAGAGAGAGAGAAATAAAGTTAGGTAAACGCATGACGGTTAGCTCCTTGCTTAGCGCAAAAGGGGTGCCGCGGCACCCCGTGTCTGTTGCACCATCGTTAAGACGGTCTGTTCTAGGTTGTTACATTTTATAGGTGAAGCCCAGTGAGTAGCTTGAGCCATACTCATCATATTGGCTTAGGCGACTCTTCTGGCCCCAATAGTAGTATTCGGGCCGGTCACCAATGTTGATTGCCTCAAACTTGATGGTGACGTTCTCTGTGGCAGCGTATTTGGCGGTCAGGTCCCACTGGACATGGCTGTCAACGAAGCGCGAGTTGTCTACAGAAACGGTGTCGATGTCACCTTCTTCGTCGGCCAACCAGTCTAAGTACTCGCTGCGATAGTTCATCGCCAGCCGCACATCCCACTGACCTTTGTCGTACCCGACACTGAGGTTAGCGGCATCTTCGGCAAGCTTGCGGAAAGGCGTGGTATAGGTCTTGTCGTCGTTAAAGCGGAATGTGCTTTCCGAGTCGAAGGCGTGGGTAATGTTCGCGGCAACGAATAAACCGCTGTCCCAGCCATACTGCACGTTGGCCTCTAAACCGGTGATTGTCGATTTGTCGGCGTTGATCCAGGTTTCCACGCCGTCATTGAAGGTAACGCCGTTTACCGTGGCGCTTCGCTGGATGGTCTTGTAAATGGCGTTGTCAATGTCCTTATGGAAGATGCCTACGCTGGCAAATGTCATGCCTTCCCCATACAGCTCCAATGCCAAATCAAAGTTGTTTGATTCATAGGGCTCTAGGTCTGGGTTGCCAATTTTTCCGGAAACGTCTTCGCCGCTTATCTCAAGCTCTAGAGCTGGTGCAGTGGCAGTAAAACCCGGTCTGGCCAGGGACCGCCAGGCTGCCGCTCGTAGGACAAGCTCTTCGCTAAGGTTGTGTTTAACCGTAATCGAGGGCGCCCAAAAGTCGTGATCGCTTGAGGCCGTGGTCTGGTTGCCGTCCTGATCGAACGCCTGGCTGTCTACTTGGGTGTCTTCGTAGCGCACACCGGCGATAACACGGGTGTTGTCAATCACAAAGGTTCCCATGCCATAGACGGCGAAGATTTCCTCGTCGGTAACAAAGTCCTCGACAAAGGTTTCTTGGCCGTCAAGGTTCATGCCGGCGGGCAGGGTGCGAAGGGCATAAACCGCGGCGGGGTCCGCCTGCTGACCAAAGGTTTGGTTAGCAAAAGGCCAGCTGAGAGACTGCGGAATAAAGTCCGCCATGGTTTTATCGTCAAACACATAAAAGTCTTTGTTGATGTCCCGATCTTTCTCGCGAGAGCGGAACTTGGCGCCGAATTTCAGTGTGCCGAAGTCGAATTCCTGCTCTGCATTGATTGCGAAAGCCACTTCTTCATCTTTCGAAAGAGCATTTTCGAATTCGGCCTCATCGAATTTCATGTTCTCGGGATTGCGCAAATTCGGATCCAGCGCATCAACATATGGCTTTTTGGGGTTTTCCCAGTAGATGTTGCCGCCTAGATCTTTGTCATAATTTCGGAAAGTGACGTCGGCGTTATCGCTGTCGTCCTCTTCTGCGAAAGAGAAGCTGAGACTGGCGTCGGCGAACCAGCCGTTAAGCAGGGTCTCTCCGCCAACGCTGAAGGCTGAAATGGTGCGGACTTCTTCGCGCACTCGGGTTTCAGCATCGTGGCGAATACGGCTGGTCGTCATGCCATTCGTCAGTTCAGCAGTGCGGTCGAGTTTGCCGTATTCGTCTTTCCAGCGCAGTTCATCGTCTGTGTACTCGTTCCAAAACGCGTTGAAGTAGACCCGCGAATCGTCGGCAAAGGCGTAATCGATTTCGTAGGTGACACCTAACCGTTCCCGGGTGATGTCGTAATAACGCATCTCATAATCGTCGTCCATGTAGCCTTCAGAATCCCAGCCGTAGCCTGTCTCATTATTGTAGGTTTCAATTTCTTTTCTTGAGTAGGTCAGACCGAGGACGTGCCCAACGTCGTCGCTAAGCTTGTCGCCGTAAGTGACGGAGAAACGCGGGCTATTGGCGCTTTCGGTTTGGTCGTTATAGGTGGTGTCCAACTTGATCTTCAGCAGGGTTTGCTCCAACGACGCTGGGCTCTTGGTCTTGAAATCGATCCTGCCGCCGATGGAGTCTGCGTCCTGGTCCGGCGTCAACGACTTGGAGACGGTTATGGAATCCAGCAGCTCTGTTGGCACGCCGTCAAGAAGCACCGATCGATCGTTTTCTGGCGCAACGATTGTGGCGCCGTTCACTGCAATGGAGTTGAGGTCCGATGACAAACCGCGAATGGTGACGTAGCGCCCTTCACCTTGATCGTTTTCGATAGAAATGCCGGAAAGCCGGCGTATGGCTTCGGCAGCAGTGGTGTCTGGGAAGTCGCCCATGGCGTCAGAGTCGACTACAGAAATGAGGCCATCGGCCATTTCTTGCTTGTCGATGGCAGACATCAATGATGCCCGGGTACCGACGACAAGAGTTTCTTCAATTATTTCAGTTTCCGCATGAAGGTTTGCGGTAATAGCGGCGGCCAGAAGGCCTAATGCGAAGGGCGCAGCTTTCATCTTTTTCTCCGATTGTGAATGCGCGTATCCTCGTCGCGTTAGATGACGGCTGGATGACCGAATGGTTTCAACTTGGTAACGAAAAGAGTGTAGAGCCGGTAACCGCAGGGTTCAGTGGCGAGACTTGGCAACAGCAGCTAGGTGAGGAGAAATTCCGCTGGAGGTTGATCGCCCCAAAGTAAACAAAGGGTTGTCAAATTAACATTACAATTTAAGGCCAGGCTTACGGGGGTTTCCGGTGTGGCAGTATGTTAGGTTCTAAATTGAAAAAACGAATAGCGGTTAACGGCTTTGGCCGAATTGGCAGGCTGGCTGTGCGCCTTGCTCACGCCTTTGACGACCTGGAGGTGGTCCACGTCAACTAGATGGCAGGTGACCTGGAAATGGCTGCCCACCTACTGGAGTTCGACAGCGTACACGGTCGGTGGGATGTGCCGGTAGGCGTAGCTGAAGGCGCATTAAACGTAGCGGGCAGAAGCATCTCGTATTCCTCCAATCAACGATTGCAGGATACCCGCTGGAGCGAGTTGGGCCTCGATGTGGTGGTCGATTGCACAGGCAAATTTAAGAGCATCGAGGCGTTACAGCCTTACCTTGAGCAAGGTGTTAACAATGTTGTTGTTTCGGCACCCATCAGTGATGACGTTCTGAACGTGGTCGTTGGGGTCAATGACGAACAGTACAACCCTAAGCAACATCGGCTGGTAACCGCGGCCTCTTGCACCACCAATTGCATAGCTCCGGTCATCAGCGTTCTGCACCAGCAGTTCTCGATTGAGCACGGATCCATCACCACGATCCACGATATTACGAATACCCAGAGCGTGTTGGATTCCTTCCACAAGGACCCACGTCGCGCTCGCGCCAGTGGGTTGTCGCTCATTCCTACCTCAACGGGCTCGGCTTCGGCGATTGCCGATGTCATCCCGGAACTCAAGGGAAAGCTCGATGGTATCGCTGTACGGGTTCCCCTTGCTAATGCGTCGCTCGCGGATTGCGTGTTTGAGGTGAAGAGCAAGGTGTCGGCTGAAGTTGTCAATCAAGCGCTTGTTCAAGCGGCTGAAAGTCACCTGCGGGGAATTTTAGGTGTAGAAGATCGCCCTCTTGTTTCGGTCGATTACCGGGGCGACTTGCGTTCAGGCGTTGTGGACGCGCTGTCAACCCGAGTGGTTAATGACCACCAAGTGAAAGTCTTAGTCTGGTACGACAACGAAACCGGCTACGCACAGCGGATGATGGAGCTAGTGACTAAGGCTGCTACCGCCCGGTGAATACGCAGCAATATGCCATTATCACGGGTAGCTATTGGGTATTTACGCTTACCGATGGCGCTCTGCGCATGCTCGTTGTCCTATACTTCCACGAGCTCGGCTATGGTCCCTTGGATATCGCTTTTCTTTTTCTGTTTTACGAATTTTTTGGGATCATCACAAATCTACTCGGTGGTTGGCTGGCCGCTCGAATGGGCCTCTCTGCCACAATCCTCTCCGGTCTTTTTCTTCAGACTTTTGCGCTAGGTATGTTGTTGGTTGACAGCAGCTATCTAACGGTTGCCTATGTTATGACAGCTCAAGCGTTATCGGGTATTGCAAAAGACTTAAACAAGTTGGGCGCAAAAAGCGGCTTAAAATTGGTCGCGGGGGATAGTCAAGTTGCGCTTTACCGCTTGGTTGCTTGGTTAACAGGATCGAAGAACGCACTCAAAGGCGTTGGTTTCTTTGCGGGTGGCGCAGGGTTAGCGACAATTGGATTTAATGCGTCCGTCGTCACGATGATTCTATGCGTTGGTGTCGTCGGCTTATTTGCTCTACTGCTATTAGACATGAACCTGGGCAAAGCCTCCTTTAAGCCTAAATTTCCTGAACTTTTCTCGAAAAGTTGTCAAATCAATCTGCTGTCCGCGGCTCGTCTCTTTCTGTTTGCTGCCCGAGATGTTTGGTTTGTGGTCGCCTTGCCAGTATTTCTTCAAGTTGAATTGGGCTGGTCAAGCATATCCGTGGGCACCTTTATAGCGACTTGGGTTATCGGCTATGGTTTGGTTCAGGCTATTGCTCCGAAGATTTCGAATGTAGTGCATAAGGGCGTGCCGGATGGGCGAGCGGCGCTACTATGGAGCCTTCCGCTCGTGACTGTGCCTGTGGCAATGGCACTTGGTCTGCAACAAAGGTTTGATCCAGCAGCTGTTATAGTGTTTGGACTAGCGTGTTTTGCTCTGGTTTTCGCCATGAACTCAGCGTTACATTCGTTTCTGATTACGTCATATGCCAACTCGGATGGTGTGTCACTCGACGTAGGGTTTTACTACATGGCAAATGCAGTTGGTCGTTTGCTTGGCACGGTCTGCTCGGGGTGGGTTTATCAGGTTTATGGTTTGGCAGCGTGCCTGACTGTTTCCGCTTTCTTCTTTACCTTGGTTCTATTGATCTCGCTTCGCCTACCACGGCATGCAAAATAAAAAGATAGCGAAGCGTTCGGTCTCCGCCTTAAGGTATATCAGGGTAGACGACGCTCGAACGCGCATCGCCCACTGAATACCGTGGATCCAATTCAGAAAGAAAAAAGATGAAAGTCAAAACAAATCACCTAAGGCGGGGGTTGTTACAGGCTGCCCTTACTCTGGATTTTGCTAGTTTGGACTATTGCTGCTCGACAGAAGTATTACTGTA
This sequence comes from Pseudomonadota bacterium, assembly GCA_036157095.1. Classification (GTDB taxonomy): domain Bacteria; phylum Pseudomonadota; class Gammaproteobacteria; order Pseudomonadales; family Azotimanducaceae; genus UBA4421. Next base: position 3,428 of record JAYYHB010000195.1, on the reverse strand, counting down.
CATTCGTAGCGTACTGCGTCGGGCTTTTGCTCAGAAAAAATAATCTGCGCTCAGACACGCAATAAGCGCTGATCGATCTCGGTTTGTTTTTAAACTTCTTGATGGTGTGTCACATAAATGGAACTTTGGGTAAGCATTATCACAGGGTGAAATCAAAAAATCGAAAATCCATCTCAGACCTTGCACACTGGGCTTACTACATCAACCGAGAACTTTCGCAATTAGAATTCTGTGCGCGAGTACTCGCCATGGCGCAAGACGAGCGGTTACCACTGTTGGAGAGATTGCGTTATTTGTCGATTACTAGCGGTCTTTTGGACGAATTTTTTGAGATTCGTGTTGCTGGTCTCAAACAACAAGTCCTGCATGGCGCTGTGCCGCGTCAGCCAGATAACCTTTCCCCGGAGGAGCAACTAGAGCACATCGCGGTAAAAGTGAAATCTCTTGTTTTTAAGCTCTACGCAACACTAAACGATGAAGTGCTGCCGCAGCTTGAGTCACAAAACATCCGATTATTACGATCCAGCCAGTGGAGCGATGCGCAGCTTAGTTGGCTAAGGCGTTTTTTTCGCCGAGAAGTAGCGCCGGTCATTTCGCCTGTAGGACTCGACCCAGCGCACCCATTCCCTGAACCCGCGAACAAGAATTTAGCCTTTATCGTAACGCTTGATGGCCGGGATGCGTTCGGTCGAGACAGTCGACACGCGGTGGTGCAAGTGCCGCGATCCCTGCCTCGAGTTATCCGGTTGCCAGAAAATTGCAGCGACGGAAAAGAATGCTTCGTGTTGCTGGCCTCCATCGTAAGTTACTTTGTCTCTGATCTTTTCGCAGGTATGAGAGCGACCGGCTGTCATCAATTTCGAGTCACCCGCAACAGCGATCTTTTTGTCGATGAAGACGTGGTCGGTGACTTAATGCTGGCACTGGAAGGTGAATTGCCTTCGCGTCGCTTTAGCGAGGCCGTTAGGCTGGAGGTCGCCGACGACTGCCCGCCAGAGGTCGCAGATTTTCTTATCGGGCAATTTAGCTTGTCTGAGCAAGATCTTTTCTATTGTCACGGCCCCGTCAATCTTGGACGACTGGAAGCTATCCCAGAACTTGTGCGGCGACCTGAATTAAAGTTCGAAAAATTTCGGCCTGGAATTCCGGATAGGTTAAGCCGTTCTGAAAGTATCTTTGAAACTATAAAAACGGGCGACGTGTTACTACATCACCCCTACGAGTCGTTTACGCCTTTTTTGGAAATGCTCCAGCAGGCCGCTGTTGACCCGCAAGTTGTATCCATTCGTCAAACCCTATATCGAACAGGCCCCGATTCCGCTGTTGGAGCGGCCCTAGTAGAGGCTGCGCGGTTGGGCAAGGACGTGTTGGTCGTTATCGAACTTCGCGCGCGCTTTGATGAAGCTGCAAATATAGAACTAGCTAACGCCCTGCAAGCTGCTGGAGCGCAGGTTGTTTATGGTGTAGTAGGGCATAAAACTCACGCCAAAATGTGTTCGATTATTCGCCGTGAGGGACGTCGACTCATTCACTATGTTCACGTGGGTACCGGCAATTATCACGAGGTCACTTCGCGCGCGTACACTGACTACGGCTTGTTCACGAGCGATCGAGATTTTGGACAAGATGTGCAAAAGATCTTCCAACAAATTGCCGCGCTAGGTAAAGCTGGCAAGCTGAAAGCGCTTCTGCAGAGTCCCTTTACGCAGCACTCAGGAATATTGGAGTTAATCGAAGCTCAGCGTCAAAAAGCGCTGCGAGGTAAGCCAGCAATGGTCCAGGCGAAAATGAACGCGCTTACTGAGCCGGTCCTGATTCAAGCTCTGTACAAAGCTTCTCAAGCAGGCGTGGGCGTTGATCTGATCGTTCGGGGCGTCTGCTGCTTGCGACCGGGTATTCCCGGGGTCTCTGACAATATTAGAGTGTACTCGATTGTTGGGCGTTTTTTGGAACACTCTCGCGTTTTTTGTTTCGGCTCCGATGAGAACCGCCTTGTGTTTTTATCGAGCGCGGATTGGATGGATCGGAATTTCTTTCGCAGAGTCGAAATATTTTTCCCATTGCGCGATCAAAAAATCGCGCAGCGTGTTTACCGCGAATCCATTACCAATTATTTGAGCGACAACACACAATCTTGGGAATTGTTGAACGATGGCAGCTATCGTAAGAGCAAATCTCGACGTAAGAAAAACTCGGCACAGGGGGCTTTGCTGGCAGCATTAGCCGAGCGCGGGTAATTTAGGTCTGTGCGTCTGTCGTAATGCACAAGCTAATGCCAATTATCCGCAGATGCGCGACTTCATTTTGTAAATCAAGTTTCGTCAGTGGATGCTCGTCGAGATAAACGTTGTTGATGCAAAGCTCCAGGTCCATTGGCCCGCCCGCGATAGACCTGGTTACCAAAACCATAGGCTCGGCTGCATCGCTGCGATGGCGGTGAAGTAGGACAGCTAAACGCAGCAGCAGCCCGAGTTTTGCTACCCAAGAAGGACCATTCTCAAGCACAGAAGCACTCAGTTTTCTTCTATGCATGCCCACGAGAGAGGCCAGCTGAGATTGTTCTGTTCGGGAGAATCCAGGCAAATCCATATGAGATAGTAAATAAGCGCCATGCTTGTGATAGGCGTTATGCGAAACGTCCATGCCGATCTCGTGTAATTTGGCCGCCCACGTTAGCAGTCGCCGCGGCGCCTCCTGCGAGATGTTCCATGAACTGCTTACCTGATCGAAAAAGAGGGTCGTTGTACGTTCAACGCGGGAAGCATGCTTTTGGTCTATGCCAAAGCGGGTAACTAAATCCTCAACCGTTTGATTACGGGTATCAGAATTTTGTTTGCGGCCCAAAAGGTCATAAATGACGCCCTCTCGAAGCGCACTCTGAGACGCCTCCATTAACTCAAGGTTAAACGTTTTGAATATCGCAATAAGTATGGATATCCCTCCTGCGAATACAGCGTGGCGCTCCTGGGGCAATCCGGGTAATTCTTTGATTGTTCCGAGATCGATAATCGCCTTTTGGATTTGCGACAGCGTTATTAGAGATATTTGAGTTCCAAGGCCCAAAGCTTTTTGCACTGATACCACGCTGTTTATGGTGCCTGAGGCACCGATTACTTGGTCCCAGCCAGAGGCCAGATACAACTGCGCCACGGGTTCCAGTTCTATCAATGCATCGTTGATAGCATTCCGAAAAGCCCGGCGTAGTTTCTCCTTCGGCTTAAAGTGCTTTTGACTCATTGACACGCAGCCCATGTGTAAGCTTTCTAACGTTGACGGTGAAAAACTGTGTCCGATGATCAGTTCGGTGCTGCCGCCGCCAATATCGATTACGAGCCTTTGAACAGGGTTGTCGCCAAGGTCTTGGCAAACACCGAGATAAATCAATCGCGCCTCTTCGCGACCCGAAATGATTTCAATTGGGTGTCCGA
>JAYYHB010000194.1:0-9688 GCA_036157095.1 Pseudomonadota bacterium | reverse complement strand
CTCTTCCCAAGCCAAGCCATATCTGCTGAAGAGATAATCGAAGAAGTTGTCGTTACAGGTTCACGGATCGCTACGACTAATGAGACCGCCTCTCAACCATTACTAACGTTAGGAGCGGAAACGATTTCGAGCTCTGGCCAAGTTGACCTAGCAGAGATTCTGAACGACGTTCCTCAACTTACAACGAGTATAACGGCTACCAACTCACTCGATGGTACAGCGGCTACAATTGGGGGCACGAACAATTTTGGTGCTTCTGCGCTGGATTTAAGAGGCCTGGGCACTGAAAGGACGCTAACCCTTGTGAACGGCAGGCGTCACGTCTCTGGTGTTGCCGGAACATCTGCCGTAGATATAACTACGATTCCTTCGGCACTCGTGGAGCGAGTTGAGGTGTTGTCCGGTGGAGCATCGGCTGTCTACGGATCAGATGCTTTAACAGGCGTCGTTAACTTTGTTTTGAAGGAAGACTTTGAGGGCCTTGAGTTTTCTGTCCAGACGGGCTCGGATGAGCACATGGGCAATGGCAAGAGCAGGCTTTCACTTGTCGGTGGTAAAAGCCTTTTTGAGGGAAGAGGAAATATTACCTTCGCGCTGCAATACGACACGGATGATGGAATGTTGATGGGCGAAAGGGGTTTTCTAGCCAACAACAGCATTTACAACGATGGAAACAATCCCGCCTTACGCTTCCAAAAAGGGGATATTTCCGCGGGAGCAACGCCAGCATTGGCAAACTACTACAATTTCGCAAACACCGGCTTGTTTCCTTGGGGTCTAAGGATTCCGTCGCAAGACACGTTTATTGAGAACTATACGGAAGAGTTTGGCGCCGCACCGACACTAAACGCTGCGGAAACAGCGTTGTTTGCGCAGGCTGCAGGTGCTCCCCCTCGGGCGTTGCTGCCAGGCTATACGTTTAGTATCACATCCCCATACGGGGTCGTCGCCGCCGGAGATTTTGGCGTTGAAGTCCCGCTAGGTTCGGAACCCGATTTAGATGGAAACGGCGTATCTGACTGCCTTGACAGTTTCACAGGATACAACAGCTCCTTGGACGGAGCAGGCTCCTTTGGTATCGCAGGTGGATGTTGGGTAATCGGTGCAGACGGCACCCTCAGACCTTATACCGACGGATTGGTATCTAGCTCGTTCAATCAGTTTGGCGCGTCAGACAGCTACATCCGCCCGAACAATATTCACGCAATACCCGAGTCGGAATCGAGATCAATAGATCTTATCGGGTCATTCGATATCTCTGATACTTCGGAACTTTTCTTCGAAGCGAAATATGTCTCCCAAGAAACGTCTGCCATAGAGAAGTACCATAATTTCACTGATCTCCTCCACGGTTTGCCGGATAATCCTTACCTTCCCGAAAGCTTGGTTGGGTTGGCTGACAACGAGGGTCTGGGCTTTGCTGACATAGGCGGTGGTCTTCACATATCGCGGGATTCGATGGATTGGGGACCTAACCTAACCACAAACAAGAAAGAAACCTTCCGGGTGGTATACGGATTTAGGGGCGACCTTACGGACACGATAAGTTATGAGGCGGGCATAAACTACGGTCAGTACAACAGAGAGATGCTCGATACCGAGGAGATGATCGCGGATAGATTCTTTGCCGCTATCGACGCTGTGACAGATCCTGTGACCGGCGAGCCTGCATGTCGATCATCAGTTGATCCCACGGCCTACCCAAAAACAACGCCTTTCAATATCTTTCAGTTTACCGGTGGCGGAACACGAGGATCGTTTTTTACGTTCACGCCTGGGGATGGCCAATGCCAACCGATGAATATATGGGGCGGGGCCGGTGCGATGTCACAAGCCTCAATTGACTTCGTCACTTACGACCGAGAGCTCGAAGAGGAAATCAAGCAAATCGTTTATTCGGGAATCGTAACCGGCGATACCAGTGGAATGTTCGAGTTGCCCGGAGGCGCGATTGGCTTTTCAGCGGGTTTAGAGTTTAGAGACGAGATTTCTAGCCAAACCTTCGGAGACCTCGACCAGGGTATTATCCAGGTGGACGGAGTGACCTCAGACGGTGTTTCCTTTGTAGCAGGAAATTGGGTCGGTGACCTTAGCGACGCAAAGAGCCTGGGGCCCCAACCGTCGACACGTGTTTTATCGAGTTATGCGCAATACGATTTTCTTGACTATTTTGTTGAGCTCAATTTGCCAATCTTGGCGGATATACCTGGGTTTTACGACTTGACTGCGGATGTGGCATATCGCTCTAGTGACAACTCCATCTTCGGAGATAACGACACTTACAAATACGGAGTAGTCTGGTCACCCATTCAAGACATTACTTTTCGCTACACCTTCAGTGAAGCCACCAGAGTGCCAAACCTATACGAGTTGTTTTCTCCAGAGCAGGGAGCGCGTTTTCGCCCAGATGACCCCTGCGCATCAAACAACATTAGCAGCGCCGAAGATTCATCGCTTCGACAAGCTAACTGCGTAACGGATCTCAGGGCAAATGGTGTTGCTGAAGCGAGTATTTTTGACGACCAAGGCAACTATGTCTTCGAAGATCCTTTATCAGCAGGTTTCCCTGGAGCTGTTGGTGGTAACGAGAATCTTCAGCCCGAGACCGGCGAGACAACGAGTTATGGCATCGTCTTAGCTCCTCGATTCTTCGAAGGATTAGTACTTTCGGTCGACTTTATTGAAATCGACATCGCTGACGCGATCGTCTCCGTGTCAGCACAGAACATCGTAAACAGATGTTATGACTCACCGACGTTGGCAAACAGCTTCTGTCCTCTCATCAGCCGAAACGATGATCCTTCCTCAGCTCAATCGGGGGGCCTGGATTTTTTGCGCCAAGTGCAGCTCAACTTCGGTGCGGCAATCTTTGAGGCGTTTGACGCCACAGCTAGCTATGAATTCACAGTCGGAGACTTTGACATAATGTCCTCAATAAAATGGACGACAGTCGATACGCTGGACTTCATTGAGCAGGGCGGTGAAGTTGATACCGAGCTGGGAGAAATGCGTAGACCTGAAGAGTCCGCGACAGCGGCGATATCGCTTACCACGGGGAGCTACAAGCTGGATTGGTCTACGAATTACCTAGGGAAACAGACGCTTCACTATGAGGGTGGTGTCGAAATCGAGACGGCGGTCGAGAACTATGGCCCAGGGGTGTTCACTGATGGAACAACGCTGATACATAACGCTCGCTTGTCCTACAGCACAGGGGAGCTGTCGGTTTTCGGTGGTGTGAATAATTTGACTAATGAAAATCCTTACGTAACCGAAAGAGCCTTTCCTGTAAGTCCTATAGGCCGGTTCTTCTACGTAGGCGCTAAGATATCGCTTTAAAAGAAGCGATAGGAGCTTAGCAACAGACGGGGATCATTGATCCCCGTCTTTTTTACCCGAGAGAAATAATGGAATAGAAATATGTTCAGGAGATTCACACTATTTTTCGTTGTCCTGATTTCGACAAACTTGGCGCATGCTGCTCCTCTGGTCATTGGTTACAGTGATTGGCCTGGGTGGGTCGCCTGGGAAGTTGGCATTGAAAAAGGTTGGTTCGAAGAAATCGGCGTCGACGTTCGTTTCGAATGGTTCGATTATGTGGCGTCTATGGATGCATACGCGGCCGGGCAATTAGACGCTGTCTGCATGACAAACGGAGACGCACTTGTCACCGGCGCTACGGGTAGACGTTCCATGATGGCAATTATCAACGATTTTTCCGACGGCAACGACATGATCGTGGCGCGCCCCGGCATTACTGATATCTCGCAGCTTGCCGGCAGAAAGGTGGGTGTGGAAGTTGGCTTCGTCGGCCACTTGCTACTGCTCCGTGCTTTGGAAAAATCTGGACTTACTGAGGATGATATAGAGCTCGTCAACGTGCGAACCAACGAGACGCCTATGGTGCTCGCTAGTGGCGAGGTTGACGCGATTGTCGCTTGGCAACCCAGTTCCTCTCAGTCGCTTCAGATGTCCCCAGGTGCGACCGCTATTTACTCCTCAGCGAATGACCCCGGGTTGATTTACGACACACTCGCGATTGCTCCAGAAAGCCTGAATCAGTACCCAGAGCAGTGGGGCAAGGTGATGAAAGTATGGTATCGCATCGTGGATTTTATTAGCGATCCGGCAACCAACGCTGCTGCTGTGGAGATTATGGCTGCCCGGGTTGGAGTGGCCCCCGAGAAATATGCAGAGCTAATGAGAGGGACGCGTTTTTTGGCAAAAGCCGAAGCTCTAGACCGTTACAGTGCTACCGAAGACTTAGGGTCACTAAGTGGTTCAACCGCCATAGCAGACGCGTTCAACTTGAAATACAAAGTTTACCCCGCGACGCAGAGTGCGGCTGACTACATAAGCGACATACTTTACAAGTAACCGATGGCAACGCAGAGTGACTCGCCTGTTGCAATGGGGAGACAGCAGTCCTTCCGTTCTCTGACAATGGGATCATTCTTATTGCCCTTGCTATTGTGGGCAGCGGTAAGCTATGTGCCCGGTCTCTGGCAACCTCTGATAAAGGTCAGCTCACCCGGAGGCGTTGCTTTTTATCAAGAGGGCATGCTGGTCGAAAAAGACCAGTTCGAAATGCAGGCGCAATCGGCGATGGAGCGCGGTGATGCCGTTCCTACAGGTAGTCCAGCCAATCCCGTTTACCTCCCAGCACCCCATGAGGTAGCGACAGCTCTTTACACCAGTTTCACCACACCACCGGTTCGTCGCAGCGAGATGTGGTTCCATCAGAGTATCTGGCACAGCATCACGATTATTTTTTGGGGTTTTCTTTATTCCTGCTTACTTGGCGTGCCTCTTGGCATCCTGTGCGGTGCTTATAAACCTGTATCGCAACTAGCCGAGCCGTTCATAGAATTTGCACGCTACTTCCCCGCGCCGGCCTTTGGCGCATTAGCCGTGGCAATTCTAGGAATTCATGATGCACCTAAAGTGGCGATCATTTTTATCGGCACCTTCTTTCAAATGGTGTTAGTCGTCGCGAACACTACGCGACGGCTCGATCCGCGTTACGTTGAAGCCGCGCTTACTTTAGGGGCCAATCGATTGCGTTTGCTCTGGCAGGTCGTAGTCCCCGGCATACTGCCGGATCTTTATAAGGATCTTCGCATTTTGCTTGGTTGGGCTTGGACTTATTTGATCGTAGCTGAACTTATCGGTACATCATCAGGGATTACCTGGTTTATCACCCAGCAAGCACGGTACAAGAATTTTGACATGGTATTTGCCGCGCTCATTATTCTCGGCTTGATCGGTCTGCTATCGGATTTGCTGCTTGAACGTATGGGGCGCCGGTTATTCCCTTGGCAGGGAGGGCGCCTTGGTGACAGTTGAAACGCAAGTGCAATCTAATCCCAGCGTAAAGCTCTCGTTTCGTAATCTTGGCAAAACGTTCTTCGTCCAAGATGAGCCGAAGCTCGCCTTGCAGAATATTCACGCCGAAATAAGAACGGGTGAGTTTGTTTCCATCGTTGGCGCGTCAGGGTGCGGTAAGTCCACCCTGATACGCATCGCTGCGGGGCTTGAGCAGGCTACCGAGGGAGGCGTCTATGTGGAAGACAATCTGGTGATTAAGCCTGGCCAAGACCGCGGCATGGTGTTTCAGCAGTTCTCACTCTTTCCTTGGTTGACGGTTAAAGAGAACGTCATGTTTGGTCTCCAGGATCAGTATCCTGACAAGGTTCAACGCGAGGAAAAGGCAGTTGTCTGGGTGGAACGAGTAGGGCTCGGAGAGTTTGTAAATTATTACCCTAATCAGCTCTCTGGCGGTATGCAGCAGCGCGTAGCTATTGCGCGCGCGCTGGCGCCGGGTCCCAAAGTGTTGCTTATGGACGAGCCCTTCGCTGCCCTCGACGCCCAGACCCGTAGCCGCATGCAACGCCACCTGCTCGAGATATGGCGCGATTTGAACATTACCGTGGTTTTTATTACCCATGATTTGGAAGAAGCAGTCTTGCTGGCTGACAAAATATTTGTTTTGGCGCCGAAACCTGGTCGATTGGTGGCAACCCTGCCCATTGATATACCTCGGACCAAGGATGACTTAGAGCGAGATAAGTACGGGCCCAAATTTGAGCGCGTTTTTAAAGAGTTAAGCGCACTGCTGGCTGACTCGGTACCGCTGGATCATTAGCTTAGTGAAATTGAAACGAGGTAAGTCATGAGAAGTTCGTCTGATCAACGCTCAAGCGACGCCGCTGACCAGGAGCCGTCCGCCGACACCGCTGTAGTCGTTGAACAAAAACTTGAAAGCCCGTCCTCTGAGGACGAAGTTCAAGAATTCGACGAAGCTGAAGAAGAATTCGATGGATTTGACGGGTCATGGGACTACGAATGGATCGTGACGGTCGATGCCTTTATGGAAGCCATCCCCCTGACGTGGATAGCGGTTGCCGTATTTATAGGGGGGGTCGCCTACTCCTATATCAAGCAGAAACGATCTTAGGTCACGTCGGGATGCCCGCTATATAGCTACCCCAATCAACCGGCCTCGGGAACCGACTCCCAATCGCTCCACGAAATGGCTCTGCCCGGATAGGCCGGATTCTCAAAAGGCCACGCCGAATCGATCCAACGCTGAGTCCAATTGTACAAGGTGGCGTCGAACCCAAGGTCATACTGTTCTTGCGTGACCCACAAACGAATTACCGCGTCAAAGCCTGCTTTTTTGCTGGGATAAACATAAACGCAACCCAGTTCTGCTTCGCCGTCTGGGGTTAGCACTGCATAAGCGAACGATTTGCGCTGTTGAAAGCGGCGTTCCTCGGTCTGCATATCGAGCAAGGCGTCCTCCATGTCCAAACGCTCATGTGGCCATGAAGTGCTGCGAGTGAAGGTTTTCTGCAGGTGCTCGATCGACGACATGTAAGCGACATAATCAATTTCCATCAGCTCCGGGCCTAGTGGCTTGACGATAAAGTCAACCGTCTCCACAAGCGTCGGTGGTTGGAAATCTGCGGGAATAAATGCATCGCCGGCAGCTTGCGCAGTAAACAGGGGTAGGGCCATGAGGAAGGCTAACAGGCTTGTTCTCAGGGGGGATGTAGTTCGTTGCATGAGAGAACCCAGAATTTGTGACAGAAGAGTGGAGCTGCGGGACTCAGCCGATCCCCTGTATTCTCTTCCTCGTTGACGCTAGAGCCGTTTTAGACGGTCGTCCGAATAAAACATCAGCATGTATTGGTCGTATAGAGAAAGTTGTTTCCCTGTACCTGATCCGCAGCGCTCAATATGGCTACTGTTTGAAAATGTTCCGAAAATCTTGTCCCAGATGATGATCCCGCAGCCAAAGTTTTTGTTGCTGTCATCAAAGTTGTGGGAGTGATGCAGCTGGTGGTGCTCGGGGGATGTGAAGTATAAGTTCCATATGCCTGAGCGCAGCGGCAAGTTGGAATGAGTTATCCACCCATTGATGAACCCGAGTGCGGCGCTTACTGCGATAACCTCTGTGCTAGCGCCAAACAGTGCCAGAACGACGGGAGTAGCGAAGCTGAGTGCGAGGAACTCTGTGGGGTGTGTACGATTGGAGCGCATAGCACTCATTTTGGTGATGTGATGATGAGTTGCGTGTGTTCTCCACAACAGCATATAGCTGTGAGACCATCGGTGGATCCAGTAATAGAGAAACTCTGAGGATGTTTGCACGATCACGGCACAAAGAATCAGGCCTGGGATGGTTGATGCCTCTAGCGTAATCGGAATGAAAGAGTTATCACGTACCCAGCCGAAGGCGTCCTCAATGGGTGTGCTGTAGTAATCCGTTATCAGTGGTATCCATATATAAGCAGCAGTGAAAAGCCAAAAGGCGTCCTCTGTGTAATCCCGCCAATTAAGCAACCAACCCTTTTTCTTGGTCCAAATGCGCTCCGCAGCGAGGATGATAAATAGCGGGGAGAAGAGTAAAAAGCCTGTGAGTAAATCGGCGTCACCCTGCAAAGCTTCTGGTGACATGAAGCCACCTGTGATCGCGATGGCAACTGCGGACATCATCGTCAGGGCTATTATGGGCTGGGGCAAAGTCCAGAGAAATTCCGTGAGTTTTGATTTATAAACGTAGGAAGGTGGGTCCATCGCTTCTGGCAGCGTCTCTAACTCTGCAGCGGCGATGGGATCTTTGAGATGTTCGGAATCTTCTTCAGTTATCGTTGTTTCGGCAGAAAGAGTAGTCATCAAGTGCATCCTTTCTCATACGTTACGTTTTGCCAATTGCCACCACAATTTTTGATCTGGTGTTGGGCCAGCGGCGGCATGTTGTTGTCATGAATGTTCGGTGAGATGGATGCAATAAACAGGCCCAGTTTTCGTAAGCCGAGACAGGGAAAAACGCTCGACGCTGCAAGGCAGCGGGCAGGAGCCACTGCCCATTTGGTGGTTTTTTAGTGCCACGATAGAATTGCTTTTCGAAAGGCGCTATACGTCGTTGTTTAAGATAGAAAAAATCGCTATTTCGTCGGATAAAATGGTGGATTGGTCCTGTGGAATGGTGCTTGGTGAGTGCACGGGTTCTCGTAACGGGCGTTATGACCTCGAGCTTCGCCGATAGAGGACCAGCTTGCGTCTAAAAATCTTGGTTTCCAACGCCGCCGAAAGAGTAGGGGCGATTGCCCGATTCCGTTGCGCGCTGCACGCATAGCGTGCAGTAGGGCATGACCCTTCACTGAAAAAGTGCATGCGGAGGGCGATATTACTCTGTCCGTCTCGTCGTCAGGTCTTGTCGTCTTAATGTTGGCCTCTAATGACCCTTGGCTAGGGCTTGGCGGGTGCGACTACAGCCTCGTAATAAGCCGCATAGCCTTTAGTCATTGCGCGAGCGCATTCGCCTGGCGTCGCGCCTTCGGTATTCCTGTTTTTGCACGGGCCGCTCATCACCTCGGGCATATTTGCCTCCACCCATTTGCGGGCCTCGTAGTAAAGTGGCTGGTCATTGGAGCTTGTATCTACGGCAACTAGGGTTTCACCGTCAAAGGTTAGGTGGAATGTGTCGGTGACGTTAAAACCGGTTTTCAACGCGACCACAGGGTCATCCTGTACAGTGACAGGACAGGCAACTCTGTTAACCTCTTCCATGGCACAGGAGGCTCGATCCAGGACAATATAATTGCCGCCCTCGGCCCAGCCCTGGTAGTACAGCAGACGTGGTCTGCTTTCTTCGGCCGCGACCATCAACGACGCGAGTTGCGAAGGGTCAAAGGAGTAAAACGCGTCAATGAAGGATTCAGCATAAGCCAACTGTGCGCTTTCTTCCGACTTTGCCTCGCCTTGCATGTGGTGCATTGCGAAGGTTGATGCCAGAGGGCTAAGCCCCAGCATCAGCGAAAGAAGGAATAGCTGCAGGCTCACCCACGGTATTGTCGAGTTTGAAGCGAGAGGAAGAGATATCGCGTACTTTGCTTGCATAAGTCTTTGCTCTTTATGGATCGTATTGGTGTAAGCGTGTTTGATCGTTATATGTCGCTTGGTTTTTCCGTCAGGTGAGTGGTTGTCGGCTTAAACGCTGGATACAGCTTTGCTGGCTAGAAAGCTTCGCCAACCGCCGAATTCGGTGATGTCAGTAGCGCCAATCAAACCCGCCTGCTCGCAGATGAATCCAGGTACGCGCTTACCCGATGCCGTTTCAACGGTGCCAATTCCGAGTGGGCTTGGTATCAACCCCACAAAACTCGCAAAGGCCGCCGCG
>JAYYHB010000193.1:0-6794 GCA_036157095.1 Pseudomonadota bacterium | reverse complement strand
ACACGCAAAAGCAAAAAACGCGGCAGTCGCTTCCTGAACGCGCGTATCGATAGACTGAGTGAAGATGCCCGGGCGTTGGGGGTCAGCTTAAATAGTTCCCAGGCGTCTAAGCTTGTGGCCTATGGTGGGCTTATCGAAAAGTGGAATAGATCCATTAATTTGGTCTCACGCGGGGACATTGCGCGATTAGATAAGCGGCATCTAACCGATAGCCTGGCGGCATCCCCCTATTTAGAGGGAGAAACCGTTCTCGATGTGGGTACGGGTCCCGGTCTGCCAGGTATACCCTTGGCGATCGCTCGGCCAACCTTGATGTTCACACTATGGGAGCGCATGAGTCGCCGAGTGCGTTTTTTGCAGTTGGTTCGCCGAGAACTGGGGCTAAACAATGTTGAGGTAGTCGAATGCGACTTAGACAAGACAGCTCACCTAAAGCCCCTGAGGTTTGATCATATTGTCGCGCGCGCGGTAGCACCGATGGAGCAACTGTGGCCTTCACTCCGTGGCCACCTTACCAAGAATGGCTCGTTGATTGTCTATAGCCATACCTCAACTCAAGTGCAGGAAGATGCCAGCGATTTTTCGAATGATCTGCATGCGTCGGGCGCTGGGCGAGGGCGCAGCGCGCCAACTACACTGCAGAGTCAAGGCCTGCAGTTAAAACAGATCACCTACGCTGTGCCAGGGTTGGGCGCGAAACACCACCTCCAGTTTGTGTCTAATTCAGCGATGGGCAGGTACCCTGTGCGATTGAAGTTCCGTGGCATTCGGTAGGGTTGTGATCAAAATCATCGCAGTAGCAAATCAGAAAGGCGGCGTTGGTAAGACAACGACCAGCGTCAACCTGAGCGCAGCCTTGGCCGGTCTGGGGCCTCGCGTCTTGCTGATCGATTTAGACCCTCAAGGCAACGCTACCATGGGCAGCGGTGTCGATAAATATGTCCTGAATTCAAGCATTTACGAATGGCTCATGGGCGAGGTGAGCCTGGATCAGGTCTGTCGAAGAACTGTTGCGGGCTACGATCTGCTGCCCGCAAATATTGACCTAACTGCCGCTGAAGTTGGACTCATGCAAAGAGAGCGTCGGGAGTTTGTTATGACTGAAGCGCTCAGCCAGCAACCTTTGCGGTATGACTACATCATTATTGACTGCCCACCGTCACTGAACATACTCACCGTCAATGCATTGGTAGCGGCTACCGGTGTGTTGGTGCCGATGCAGTGTGAATACTATGCCTTGGAAGGTTTGTCCGCGTTGCTCGATACTGTTGAGGGCATAAGGGCCAATGCAAACCCCAAACTACAGATCGAAGGTCTGCTACGAACCATGTACGATGCACGCAACAGTCTCAGTCGTGACGTGTCCCGCCAATTGATTCAGTATTTCGGCGACAAAGTGTATCGAACGGTCGTGCCGCGCAACGTGCGCTTAGCGGAGGCTCCGAGTCACGGATTACCAGTAACGATCTACGACCGAGGCTCCCGAGGCTCTCTCGCTTACCAAGCGTTGGCGAGCGAGATGCGTAAAAGACAAGCGGTCACTGCCCAATGAAAATATACGCCATAGCGCAACACGCACTGACGAGAACAACTCCATTTAGGGTTAGGGGTTAGAAAAATGAGCAAATCCCGACTCGGTAAAGGTCTCGATGCGCTGCTCTCTACAACGGTTCATACGCCTGAGCAAAGCCAAAGCCCTGAATATGTTGCGGATAAAGTACGGCAAACCCCCGCTCCTGCTTCAGGGCTGTTAAAGGTTGCGGTCGTTGAGATCACTCCTAGCCCTTATCAGCCTCGGCGGAATTTCGATGAAGCAGCGCTGGCTGAACTTGCTGCTTCGATTGCTGCGCAAGGTGTATTGCAGCCCTTAGTGGTGCGCAACAAGGCGCAAGGGGGTTATGAGTTGATCGCCGGCGAGCGCCGGTGGCGAGCCGCCCAGCAAGCTGGGCTGCAAATGGTTCCTGTGGTCCTCAAGCAGGTATCCGATCGAGAGGCGTCAACCATCGCGTTGGTCGAGAATATTCAGCGTGAGGATTTGGGCGCGATGGAACAGGCTGCGGGACTAGAGCGCCTGCGCAGCGAATTTGACTTAACCCAGCAAGAGCTAGCGGATGTGGTGGGTAAATCTCGGGTTGCTATCGCGAACAGCCTGCGGCTTTTAAAGCTTGGGTCCAAGGCCCGCGGGCTACTAGAGCGCGGGTCGATAGACGTTGGTCATGCTAAGGCAATACTTGCCCTTTCAGGGTCTGATCAAGACAGCGCAGCGCAGCGGATTTACGATGCAGGGTTGTCTGTTCGTGAGGCAGAAAAGATGGTTCGCGCACTGTTGGGCGGAGCGAAAACGCCCGCAAAAGAACTAAGGCCAGCGGATCCAGACGTTCAGGTGCTGCAACGCAGGCTTATGGACCACCTAGGGGCCAGTGTGCAAATTCGGCAGCGGCGCAATGGTGCTGGTGAGTTGGTGGTCAAATACACCAGCCTCGAAGAGCTAGATGGAGTGTTGCGCCGGGTCAAATTGCCAAAATGATATTTCCCGCTAAGGCGATTGAATGGCGTTGAGCCGGTCTCTATACTACGCGCCGCCGATAGGGGTTGTTTGAACAGCCCCTGGCCCCGAGAGGTTTGGAGAGTCGTCAAACAGCAAATAGCGTTTGGCGCGGGTATGGTTGCGCTGGCGGCATTTTTCATTAGCAGCCATGCTTCCTACAGCACGCTTGCGGGGCTTCTCTGCGTTGTTGTCCCCAGTGCCTACTATGCTTGGGTAAGTCAGAGATCGACGACGGGCCCGCGTATTGTCGCGCAAGGGGTGATAAAAATAATGGGGACAGGGGTCGGGATGGCACTGTTCCTCGGACATGGCTCGGTGCAGGTTCTCTGGTTTTTGCTTGGATTGGTCACTGCGCAGATGAGCTATTTGTGGGTATTGGCAAAGGGCGACCGTCGCGGATCGGAAGTGGCGAGCGACGCGTCACCCAAAGAAAGTCAGAAGCAAAGCAAACGGTAGCGGGAAAATAAAGACGCAATGAGCAGCGGCACAAAGACCACAGCAGATTATATTCAGCACCACCTAACTAACCTGACATACGGGCAGCTTCCCGACGGATCCTGGGGCTTCGCCCGCAGTGCCGAGGAAGCGGCGCAAATGGGATTCTGGTCAATCAACGTCGATTCCATGGCTTGGTCTGTTGGCCTAGGACTCGTGTTTACATTTTTCTTTCGTAAAGCTGCTGCATATGCCACTGCTGGCGTTCCCGGTGGGCTGCAAAACTTTGTTGAAATGATCGTAGAGTTCATTGATGAGACCACTCAAAGCATCTTTCAGCACACAAACGAACTCATTGCTCCCTTGGCGATGACGATTTTTGTCTGGGTGTTTTTGATGAATTTGATGGACCTAGTGCCTGTCGATTGGCTGCCCGAGCTAGCGGTGCTGTTGGGCGTTTCCCATATGAAGGTTGTGCCGTCAACGGATCCAAACATCACCATGGCCATGGCACTCACGGTTTTCATGTTGATCCTTTACTACAGCGTTAAATGCAAGGGGGCGATGGGCTTTATCAAGGAGCTAACCCTGCATCCTTTCCCCTCCTTGGCCGCTATTCCCGTAAATTTTGTACTGGAGTTTGTGTCACTCATCGCCAAGCCACTGTCATTAGGGCTGCGACTCTTCGGCAACATGTATGCAGGGGAAATGATCTTTATTCTGATCGCGCTGATGTTTGGTGGCGGTATTGCGTTCTTCATATTCGGCGGCGTATTGCAGTGGGTATGGGCGGTATTCCACGTGTTGGTGATCACGCTGCAAGCCTTTATTTTCGCTGTTCTAACGATCGTGTATCTGGCACAGGCCCACGAGACGGAAGAGCACTAATACGCCTTGATTGCATAGGCATCGTGCGGCAACGCCGCGAGTTATAACTGTTAGATTGGAGTTGAAATGGAGCTTTTGTTTGTTGCCGGTGGACTTATGATGGGTCTGGGTGCGGTTGGCGCTGCGATTGGTGTGGGCGTTTTGGGCGGTAAATTTTTGGAAGGTATCGCACGTCAACCCGAGCTGTTGCCGATGCTACGCACGCAGCTGTTCATTGTGTTGGGCCTTGTGGACGCAGTTCCAATGATTGCAGTAGGTATTGGCCTATACGTAGTGTTCGCGGTCGCTGGTTAACACCCTTCTACGCTGGGTGGATGAGCCGCAGACGCTTTAGCGCATCGGCCTGCCCAGGCGGGAGATGCACCGTGTTACGGTGGCGTGGCGGGAGCTAGGGCCTAGAATCCAAAAAGATAGCCCGAAGAGTGCTCCCAAGGAGTGCCCGCTCGCCTCGGTAAGCTCAAATAGCTTGTTGAGAGGGCGCTAGCCGCTGCAGGTATGAACGGCGACACTGCTGCAAGAGCCGCAGTCGAATACGCAGAACAACAACTGAAACGACGAAAAAGAGATCAGTAATGAACCTAAATGCAACGCTACTAGGACAGAGCATTACCTTTGCCATCTTTGTGTGGTTCTGCATGAAGTACATATGGCCAATGCTCGGTACCGCAATGCGAGAGCGTCAGGAAGCCATCGCCGCTGGTTTGCGAGCCTCAGAAGAGGCCGATCAAAAGCTGGCCAGTGCAGCCACCAACGCAGAGTCAGAGATGGCTGCCGCTAAGGAAGAAGCGAGCGCGATTATCGAGCAAGCCCGCAGCCGCGCCAATCAGATGGTAGAAGAGGCGAAGGACGAGGCTCGCCAAGAAGGCCAGCGCATCCTAGACGCAGCGAAGGCCGAGATTGATCAAGAAATGAATCGCGCCAAGGAAGCCCTGCGCGCCGACGTAGCGGCACTAGTAATTGCTGGGGCCGAGCGGGTGATCGAGGACAACATTGACGCGTCCAAGCATGACACCATGCTTACAAAGCTGGCCTCAGAGCTGTAAATCATGGCAGAGCTTGCAACCCTATCCAGGCCTTACGCTAATGCGGTATTCGACCTTGCGAAAAGCTCTGGAAGCTTGGAATCCTGGTCAAAAACGCTTAATACCCTGGTCACGACCAGTGGTGATTCCACCGTTCAAACCATGCTCAATAGCCCAGATATGGCTGCAGCCGAGAAAGCAGCAAAACTGGCGGAGTTGTGCGCAGACGAGATCAATGACGATGCGGGATATTTTTTAAACGCACTTGCGGAGCACGATCGCCTACCGCTACTGAATGAGGTTCAAAGTCAATTCGAAGCGCTGCGGGCGGAGCAAGAACGCACCTTAGATGTGGAGGTCGTCTCTGCCTTCGATCTGACCCAAATTCAGAGCGACGCCCTGAAAGCTGCGCTTCAGAAAAAGTACGAAAAAGATGTGGCTTTAACCTCTCGCACCGACGCCAGTTTGATTGGTGGAGCGGTTATTCGTGCAGGGGACATGGTGGTGGATGGATCTGTTCGGGGTCGTCTGACCAAGCTGGTTGAAACCTTACTGCAAAAGTAAGGCCACCCAAAGACAGAATGCAAAAACACAGATGTTGGAACAACATCGAGCAAGCGAAACAAGATTGAAAAGGAAACGAAAATGCAGCAACTGAATCCATCGGAAATCAGTGACATCATCAAGGGCAGAATCCAAGGCTTAGAGATCAAGGCTGAAGCTCAAAATGAAGGTACCATCGTGGGCGTATCAGACGGCATCGTGCGAATTCATGGGCTTGCTGAAGCGCAGTATGGCGAGATGATCGAGTTTGACGGTGGTCTCTACGGTATGGCGCTTAACTTGGAGCGCGACAGTGTCGGTGTAGTCGTGCTAGGTGATTACGATGCACTTACTGAAGGCATGACCGCCCGCTGCACAGGCCGGATTTTGGAAGTGCCCGTAGGCCCTGAGCTACTGGGCCGCGTCGTGGACGCATTGGGTAATCCTATCGACGGCAAGGGGCCGTTAAACGCCCAGAGTTCCTCGCCGATTGAAAAAGTGGCGCCGGGTGTTATCGCTCGCCAATCCGTGGATCAGCCCGTACAGCTTGGCTTCAAATGTATTGACGCCATGGTGCCCGTTGGACGAGGCCAGCGAGAGCTGATTATTGGCGACCGCCAAATCGGTAAGACCGCGATTGCTGTCGACGCCATCATCAACCAAAAGAGCAGCGGTATTAAGTGCGTCTATGTGGCCATCGGTCAGAAGATGTCGACTATCGCCAACGTTGTGCGCACCTTGGAAGAAAACGGCGCCATGGAGTACACGACCGTGGTGTCTGCCGGTGCTGCGGACCCCGCCTCCATGCAATTTATCTCTGCTTACTCTGGGTGCACGATTGGTGAGTACTATCGCGATACAGGTGAAGATGCGCTAATCATCTATGATGATCTTACCAAGCAAGCATGGGCCTATCGCCAGATTTCCCTGCTGTTGAAGCGACCACCAGGCCGTGAAGCTTATCCAGGTGACGTTTTCTACTTACATTCTCGCTTACTCGAGCGCGCTGCTCGCGTTAACGCAGACTACGTAGAGCAGCAAACCGACGGCGCGGTTAAAGGTAAAACCGGCTCATTGACCGCGTTGCCGATCATTGAAACCCAAGCCGGCGACGTATCCGCCTTCGTACCTACCAACGTGATTTCCATTACTGACGGACAGATCTTCTTAGAAACAGAAAACTTCAACTCAGGACTGCGTCCCGCCATGAGTCCCGGCATTTCAGTCTCACGGGTGGGTGGTTCAGCCCAGGTGCCGTTTATGAAGAAGATCTCTGGGGGCATCAAGATGGCCTTGGCTCAGTATCGAGAGTTGGCGGCTTTCTCTCAGTTTGCCTCGGACCTTGACGATGCTACCCG
>JAYYHB010000192.1:0-4234 GCA_036157095.1 Pseudomonadota bacterium | reverse complement strand
TGGGCGCATAGTCTGAAAGCCGCGAGCGCGCTTCATTTTTTGCAGCATTCAACTGCTCCAAGGCCGCGCGAACCCCAAGATTAGAGCGCAGGGCGGCCTCGACCCAGGCCTCTTCATCCATGGGATCTGGGTTCACGATGGGCAGCTGTTCGGACAGAGTAGCCAGCTCGTCGTAGTCTCGACCGGTAAGGGTACGCAGGGTTTCAAAACTGATATAGAAGTCGGTCTCTGCCTGAATCTGACGCACCAACGCGGCGTCGTAGGCCGCCTGAGATTCCAGCACATCGGTGATAGCGACAAGACCCACATCGAAGCGTTGCTGGACCTGCTCAAGCTGACGCTGCACCGCGGTAACCTCGGCATTCGTTGTGTCTAAGCGGTCTCGGGCGCGCAAAATATTCAAATACGCCTCAGCCACTCGCACGATCAAATCTTGCTCTTGAGCAGCCAGAGAGAATGAAGAGGCTTTTACAAATGCCTTGGCACTGTTGTAACCAAACCAGCTCGACAGGTTCAAAATCGGCTGACGCAGCTGGGCGTTCCAGCCGTTGTCGTTATAGCCCTTTCTAAGTATCTGGCTCTGCAGGCTGTCATCGCCAGGAATCGTCGTTTCCGTTTTCGTGGTACTTGCGCTGGCAACAATGCTGGGCAGCAGAAGCGAACGAGCCTGGGGCAAACGCTCCTTGTCAGCTTGATAGGAGGCTCGTGCCG
The DNA here is from genome assembly GCA_036157095.1 of Pseudomonadota bacterium. Lineage (GTDB taxonomy): Bacteria > Pseudomonadota > Gammaproteobacteria > Pseudomonadales > Azotimanducaceae > UBA4421. The sequence continues at coordinate 3,523 of JAYYHB010000192.1, read as the reverse complement.
CGCCCACGACCGCGTCGTTGTCCTTGGCTGCGACAAAGACATCTACCAGGTCATCGGCCTGAAGAGGCGCGCTATGAAGTCCAGCGCCAAGCAGCAAAGCAGTGAAAAAGCGGCTGACTATGGGATGGGATAGGATCATCAAATCTCTCTAATGTGAGGCAAGAAAAGACCACAGCTTATGTCGATATGGGACACTGGCCTTCTTCGTGGCCGGGAATTATGCCTTCTCTGGCGGTGCAAGTAACGTGAAGTGGCACCAGCTTTCGTTCCCTGGTTAGTGCACTGACCAAGATGGCTGGTTCAACGGCAAAACCCGAATTCGCTCATAGCACCTGATGGGTGCCCTAGGTATATTAGTCGGCCGTATCACCTCAAACGGTTTAACGAAGCACGTGTCAGACAAACGCCCGGAAACAGACGCCGACATCCTCAGTCGCTCAACAGAGCTGAGCTACGATTTCGCCACCGGTGCTCGGCGCCCCGGACGCCGTTACCACCACGATTTAGTGGGCCATATGGCCGAGTGCGACATGAATTTTCAGCGGCTCATGCAGCTTTTTCCCACGGTTCGGCAGGACGATTTCAAGTGCGTGATTTTACTACCCGGCGAAGCCGGTACCCGAGTCGAGCTGAGCGTTGTTGAGCGCGGGCCCTACACCACAACAATTCAGCTTACCCAGGTGCCCAAGCAAGAATGGGGTAGCAGCCCTAACATGAAAATACAGATGTATCACGACACCAAGAGCGCCGAAGTGGTTTCTTATCAGCACGAGTCGAGATTTCATGGCGCCTACGAATACCCTAATAAACGCATGCGCGCGCGTGATGAAAAGGAACAGCTCAACCGGTTTTTGGGCGAGTACCTGGCGCTGTGTTTAGCCATTGGTATGAGCGCAGATTCTGGGTTCAACCCGTTAGCTGGTCCGCGCCCCAAACGCCGTTCGGGTGGTGAGGTCTAGATTAGTCCGGTGCAACAGACCCTGTTACACATTACTGATTGCCACCTTCTCCCCAAGGGCGAGCTGCTTCTCAATACCGATACCAGCGCTACTCTGGGGCAAGTGATGCAGCAGGCACTCAGCGAGATGTCCCCAAGTGCAATTATCGCCACTGGCGACCTGGTACATGCTGGCGGTGTCCAAGTGTATCGACAATTTTTGTCGATCATTGCTGACAGCTGCGATGTGCCCCTGCTTTGCCTGCCTGGGAACCACGATTTTGCTGCCGAGATGATTGACGCTTGCTTGCCGATGCAGTCCCTAACCCTCGGCGCATGGAGCGTCGTCGGGCTGGATTCCCACGAAGACGACGTGCCTGAGGCCCAGATCGATGCGGCAAAGCGCGACGCCTTGTTCTCTCATTGGGTTGAGCAAACTGGGCAGTTTGGGTTGTTGGCGACCCATCACCCGCTCCTACCGATTGGGGCACCTTGGCTGGACAAAGATCGTATCGGTGACCCCGAACCCCTGATGGATGAATTGATCGCCGGAGGTGGACCTTGGTTTGCTGGAGCAATTTTCGGTCACGCCCATCAGGTGATACAGGGCCACTACTGTCATCGGCCATTGTTGGGCACGCCATCGACGGCGTTTCAGTTTTTGCCGCGCAGCGAAAAATTTGCTACTGACGAGCGATCTCCGGGATATCGTTGGTTAACTTTGGGTGATGATGGTCAAATTCACAGCCAGGTGCGTTGGTTGCATTGAGCACCCCCACTTCTCTTAACTGGGCTCTTCTTTCTATGGCGGAAAAATCCTACTCAGCAGAATCATTGCAGGTGCTCTCGGGTCTTGAACCCGTGCGCCGCCGCCCAGGTATGTACACCGATACCGCTCGACCCAACCATCTGGTTCAAGAGGTGGTGGATAACAGTGTCGATGAGGCCATCGCCGGTCACGCGCGAGAAATCGAGGTCTGTGTCAACGCCGATGGATCTATTGAAGTAGTCGACGACGGTCGGGGTATGCCGGTAGACATCCACCCAGAGCACAAAATTTCCGGAGTTGAGCTGATTCTCACTCGGCTGCATGCGGGGGGTAAGTTTGATAACGAAAACTACAATTTTTCTGGTGGCCTGCACGGTGTCGGTGTATCTGTGGTGAACGCACTGTCCGAGTGGCTAGAGGTAGAAGTAAAGCGTGACGGTACCCTCTACCGCCAACGTTACGAGCGTGGTCAGCCGGTAACCAAGCTCGCCGGCGTTGACTCGGTGGGTAAACGTAATACCGGCACCCGCGTCTGTTTTCTGCCCGAGCGCAGCTACTTCGATTCGTCGTCTCTAGCTATGGGACGCCTGCGCCACCTGTTGCGAGCCAAGGCGGTTCTTTGCCCCGGACTGCGCATGAGTTTGGCGGTCGAGGCCAAACCTGAGGAAAACGAGAGCTGGATATTCGAAGACGGATTGCGCCAGTACCTCGAAGCCTCGGTGGGGGGTGCAGACTGCGTACCAGCTGTCACCATCATACATCAGGCTACGGGCAACGGCGAAGCCGTCGAGTACGCACTGAAATGGGTGGCGGAAGGCAGTGCGCCTATCACTGAGAGCTACGTCAATTTGATTCCCACCGCGGCGGGCGGCACCCATGTGAATGGACTGCGCTCCGGGCTCATTGATGCGTTGAAAGAGTTTTGTGAATTCCGCGACCTGTTGCCTCGCGGGGTAAAAATCACTGGCGACGACATCTGGGATCAGTGCTGCTATGTGCTCAGCGTCAAGCTCCTGGACCCGCAGTTCGCGGGTCAAACCAAGGAGCGGCTGTCCTCTCGGCAGTCCGCGGTATTTGTGTCCGGTGTGGCCAAGGATGCCTTTAGCCTATGGCTGAATGCGCACGCCAGCGAGGGTGAAAAAATCGCTGAAATGGCGATAGGCAACGCTCAGCGTCGTCTGAACGCCGCGAAAAAAGTCGCGCGTAAGCGGGTGACCTCGGGCCCTGCGCTGCCGGGCAAGCTGGCGGACTGCTCCGGTCAAGATACCTCCAGCGCCGAGTTATTTCTGGTGGAAGGCGACTCTGCTGGCGGCTCTGCCAAGCAGGCGCGAGACCGAGAATTTCAGGCGATCATGCCCCTGCGCGGAAAAATTCTGAATACCTGGGAGGTGGAAGCCAGTCAGGTGCTGGCCTCCCAAGAGGTTCACGACATCGCTCTGGCCATTGGTGTGGATCCGGCCAGTGACGATCTTACTGGCCTGCGCTACGACAAGGTTTGCATACTCGCCGACGCGGATTCTGACGGACTGCATATCGCTACGCTATTGTGTGCGTTATTTGTTAAGCATTTTCGCTCGCTGGTCAGCGCCGGACATGTTTATGTCGCCATGCCACCTTTGTATCGCATCGATGTGGGCAAGGAAGTTTTCTACGCCTTGGACGAGTCGGAAAAAGACGCGGTGCTGGCCCGGGTGGCAGAAGAAAAGAAGCGCGCCACTCCCATTGTACAGCGCTTCAAGGGCTTGGGTGAAATGAACCCAGCCCAGCTGCGTGAAACCACCATTCACCCCGACACACGACGTCTGGTGCAGCTTACC
>JAYYHB010000191.1:0-3343 GCA_036157095.1 Pseudomonadota bacterium | reverse complement strand
CCCTTAGATGAGCGTCGTGAGCGCAGCCATCCCTGCACTGTCACAGTGCTTTCGACAGGTGTCGCATGACCAAGAATGGATTTGATTGAGACGATCATGTGCTTGCGATACTCATTAAGGCGTCTGGATAGCAGTCAGCTATATTAAATCATCGGCGGTGATTTTTCGTTCAGCGACCGCGGATGGAGGTTAGATCAATTGTCGCGTTAAACGGGCTGTGTTGTTCGACATGGGCAATGTCTTGCTCAACATAGCTTCTTTCCTCGTCCAGAAAGCGGGATACCGCATCGCGAAACCCTGGGTCCGCAATCCAATGGGCGCTATAGGTCGGCTCGGGCAAATAGCCTCGCACAACTTTGTGGCCTCCTTGAGCGCCGGCTTCTACGCGTTTCAAACCTCGGGTGATGGCATATTCGATGGCTTGGTAGTAGCAGACTTCGAAGTGCAGAAACCGGTGATCTTCGATGCATCCCCAGTTACGACCAAACAACGTATCGCCGCCAATGAAGTTAAGCGCGCCGGCGATGTATCGCCCGTCGCGTTTGGCCATGATCAACAAAGTATCTTCTGCCATGGAAGCGCTTAGGTCACTAAAAAAACCGCGAGTTAAATACGGACTACCCCATTTGCGAGAGCCAGTGTCTAGGTAAAATGCATAGAAGGCATCCCAAACACTTCCTGTGAGATCCTGGCCAGTCAGCCATTCGATCTCGATGTCGTTCGCCAGGGCGTCTCTTCTTTCGCGCCTGAGATTTTTTCGTTTCTTGGAAGATAGCTGCTGTAAAAACTCATCGAACGTCTTGTAGCCGGCATTATGCCAATGAAACTGCTGGTCCATGCGCTGAAGCAAGCCAGCCTCGGCAGCATCCTCCCACTGGCCCCGGGGCAGGAAGGTCATATGCATAGAACTTACCTTTGCCTGTTCAGCCACTTGAAGGCAGGCACTGAGCAAAAGATTTTTGTCGTCGTCGCTACCGCTTGCGCACAGTAGTTTCGGACAGGTTGCCGGTGTGAACGGAATGCTGCTCTGCAGTTTCGGATAGTAGTTTTGACCGGCCCGATGCCAGGCGTCCGCCCAAGCGTAGTCGAAGACGTATTCGCCCTGACTATGGCTCTTTAAGTACATGGGCACCACGCCAATGTATTGATCACCATGCTCGACTGCCACATGAAAGGGCCGCCAACCCGTAGAGTCACCCACGCTACCGCTGGTTTCCAGGGCACTTAAAAACGCATGTCGAGTAAAGGGGTTGTACACGCCGCTGCCGTCTGCGCAGCGATCCCAATCTGCGGCTTCAATTTCGGCAATGCTGTGACAAATTTTGGTGGTGGGTGCAGACAAAGCGCTCTCGGTCGACGTTTTCGATAAAACTATACGCGCGGCCAGGGCAAGAAAGAGTGAAAAAAGTGGGACCCTCACTTCGCCAGCATTGGACGGTGACGGACTTGTCCCCCGGCTATATGCTCGCATTGTTGGGTTCGAACGCCTATCCTTCGTGCATTATCGATCCGCTTCCTGGAGCCTGTCGATAAGGGAATCCGCGATAATCGACGAGCCGTGACTTTGGAACAAAATTTAAGAAGCGCTGGGCTTTCGGGACAGCAAAAAGTCGCCAAACTGCCCCTGGTCAGCGTAGTTGCGCTCGCGGTCGTATCGGGATTCTTTGGTGGCGCTGTCGGGCTGCTCATGGTCGGTTTGATGTGGTGGATCAGCGGCAATCCCTGGATAAGAGATGATGCCCATAGTCATGGAATTTCCGAACAAGACAGCTCCAGATTGGGTGGGGTCATCATCGCTTTGGGTTACATTGGTTTTGCCATCGTATCCTCAAATCAGTTCTCTGCGGCGAGCGCATCCGAGCAAGAGTTCGCGAGCCCGTTAATCGCGGCAGAATCACTGTTCCTTTGGGGGCTCGTGGCGATGGTCGGTATGTGGGACGATTTCGTTAGTAATATTGCTGCCCCAGCCCGGCTGACATTGGTTTCGATTTTTTCATTGCTGTGGGTGGTGATTACGCCTGGGGCCTTTCAGCTGGAGGCCTACGCTTGGTTACCGGCATTACTAGCTCACGAGTCCGTTTTGGTGATCGCCTGCGCTTTTGTCATTACCGCCTTTGTGAACGCAGGGAATATGGCCGATGGCGCCAACGGTTTGCTGTCCGGTATCTGCCTAGCCTTTTTTACCTTCACCTTTTTGGAGTACTCGAGCCAAAGCGTCTTTGCCCTAATAATGGCTTTGACCATTTTTATCGTCTTCAACGTCGGTACAGGGAAGATCTTTTTGGGTGACTTCGGCTCCTACGGCCTATCTTCTGCCGTCGCGATGACGGCCCTAGTGATGTACGGGTCGGGCAATTACACCATGTGGCTTCTGGCCAGCATTGTAAGCTATCCCTGTGTAGAACTGGTGCGCGTTTTTGCGCATCGAGCGGCCAGGAAGATATCGCCCATGCAGGCAGGTAATGATCACACGCACAACTTCCTGTACCGAGTCTGTCGTCAAGCGGGCCTTGGAAGAATTGCCGCAAATAGCTTAACCGGATGCGCTATCGCAATCGTCAGCGCGGCGGTCCCCGTGGGGCTGGCGATGACCGGTGTGTTGGCACGTACAGATACTGCGGCCTGGCTGGGGTATTTTGTCGCCTACATCGTTCTTCACACAGTGGCTGCTCGCTTGCTAAAGATGACAGCCGAGCAGTCTGCCAGTTAAGGCGCAACCGAATTTTCGCGCCTGTTAGGCTGCAAGACTCAAAAAATACCCATCTGAGTGCCCAAAGCCAAGGCTAGCCCTAACTCTTCGCACTCAACGAGGTCTTTCTGCTGCGGGGCCCCGCGCACGATCAATGGTTCTTGTACCGCCACAAGGGGATAGCCATTAGCGATCCTTTCCATGGCGCGCACTGCGCCGGTGCCGTCATTGCCCGCGCTCACAAACATCGCATAGGGTAGTGGCGCCAGCTTGCCTTCTACCTCGTAAAAGGTTCGATCGAGAAAATCTTTTACGGCACCTGACAGGTAACCGAAATTCTCTGGCGTTCCCAGCAGGAGCGCGTCCGCCCACAACAGATCTTCCGGGCCTGCCTCTGGGGCCCGTAACACGCGCAACTCAACAGCGGTGACTTCACAGTTCATCGCACCATGCACGACCGCGTCGGTGAGCAATTGGGTGTTGCCGGTTTTGGAGTGATAGACTATTAGTAAATGCTTCAAGGCGCTGTCCCTGTCATTTCCAGTCCTCCATCTGCGTTTCCGTTCTTTTCCACTCAATGCCATTCATCCCCGTTCATTCCTGCTCATCCCTGTTCATCCGCGAACATTCCCATTCATTTCAAGTCATTCATAT
>JAYYHB010000190.1:0-2975 GCA_036157095.1 Pseudomonadota bacterium | reverse complement strand
CTATTGCGTCCCGGTCGTTTTGACCGTCAGGTAGTTGTTGGACTGCCTGACATTCGAGGCAGAGAGCAAATAACCAAGGTACATATGCGTAAAGTGCCTGTGGCGGACGATGTCGACGCGAGCATTATCGCTCGTGGCACGCCAGGATTTTCCGGTGCGGATTTGGCGAACCTGGTCAATGAGGCCGCTTTGTTCGCTGCCCGCGGCGGCAAGCGTCTAGTAAGTATGGAAGAGTTCGATAAGGCTAAGGATAAAATTATGATGGGCGCTGAGCGCAAATCCATGGTGATGTCCGAGAAAGAAAAGCGAAATACGGCCTACCATGAGGCGGGTCACGCAATTGTTGGTAGACTAATGCCGGATCACGATCCGGTATACAAGGTAACCATTATCCCTCGTGGACGAGCGCTTGGCGTCACCATGTTCTTACCTGAAGAGGATCGCTATAGCATGAGCGCGCAGGGTATTCGTTCACAAATTGCGAGCTTGTTTGGTGGACGGATCGCCGAGGAAATTACCCTGGGTGCCGAACATGTGACAACGGGAGCCTCTAACGACATAGAGCGCGCAACGAGCTTAGCCAGGAGTATGGTCACAAAGTGGGGTCTTTCGGAGAAGCTCGGCCCGTTGATGTACGACGAAGACGACGGTGAGGTGTTCCTGGGTATGTCGGCGGGTGCTAAACCCAAGGCCCATTCACCAGAAACGGCCTACGCAATTGATCAAGAAGTGCGACAGATTGTTGACGATTGTTATGGCACGGCAAAGAACTTGCTGACAGAAAACATCGACAAACTGCACACGATGGCAGAAGCGTTGATAGAATTCGAAACGCTTTCCTCTGACCAGCTCGATGACATCATGGCAGGCGGCAGACCCCGTCATCCTACCGAGCCGCCATCTAAGCCGGGTTCCGGTACCTCGGATGCGGAGCAGGGATCACCGATTGGCGGGCCCGCGGAAGAGGCCTGATTGGTGCTAAGCTGATCGGCTCTTGATAACACTCCCAGCAGCACGCGTCCTTCACTGCGGCGACCGGACGCTATCGTTCGAAACGCCGCAGTTGATGGGCGTACTGAACATCACCCCAGACTCGTTTTCCGATGGCGGCACTCTTTTTCAGAGTGGATCAGTCGTTCTCGACGCGGTGCGAGAGCAGGCGCTTGCCATGGTCGAAAGCGGTGCGACGATCCTCGATATTGGCGGGGAAAGCAGTCGCCCCGGCGCCCAGGTGGTAAGCCCCGCGGAGGAACAGCGCCGAGTATTGCCGGTGCTTGAAGCCTTGGCAGATCTTGATGTGGTCTTGTCTGTGGATACTTATCATAGTGAAACCGTGCGCGCCGCGATTAGTCATGGTGCAGGCATGATCAATGACATCACCGGTGGGCGAGATCTTGAGGTGGTGGCTGCCGTCGCAGAAGGTGAGGTGGCCTATGCGCTCATGCATATGCAGGGTTCGCCGCAAACAATGCAACTAGCGCCAAGCTATCGAGATGTGGTCGCTGAAGTGTCGGCTTTTCTGCAAGATCGATTTACATCCTGTCGAGCCGCCGGCGTTAGGGCTGATCGCCTCTTAGTCGATCCAGGATTTGGATTTGGCAAAACCCTAGAGCACAATTTGGCGCTACTTAGATACTTGTCGAATGTGCGGGTGGAGGACTGTCCGATACTAGTTGGCCTATCTCGCAAAACAATGATCGGCGAAATGACTCGCCGACCTGTAGACGCCCGGCTATTCGGAGGTCTTGCGGCCCTGCTGCTTGCCCTGCAAAACGGTGCAGATCTGGTGCGCGTGCATGATGTGGCTGAAAGCATGGATGTCCTTCGTGTTTGGAGCGCCTACAGCGCGCGGGAGTAGCCAATTCGGACAACCTGTATCCCGCAAGCTGGCTTTATTCTATGTCCTAAGTATCCTTGTCAAATCTGGCGGTCCCGGGGTAGTGCGAATCGCTCATGATGATCAAAAGCAGCGATTTCGGACAAAATATGACGCAAAAGCACTTTGGTACGGACGGCATTCGGGGACGGGTTGGAGAAGAGCAAATTACGCCAGAGTTTTGTCTGCGCCTGAGCTGGGCAATCGGTAAGGTGTTTGGCCAACAAGACCGGCGCCCCCATATCGTCATCGGTAAGGACACGCGTATTTCCGGTTACATGCTGGAGTCTGTTTTGCAGTCTGGCTTTGTTTCAGCGGGAGCGGATGTGAGCCTGCTAGGTCCCATACCAACCCCAGCAATTGCCTATCTCACGCGCACGGTGAGCGCCGATGTTGGTGTGGTGATCAGTGCCTCCCACAATCCTTTTTACGATAACGGAATCAAGCTGTTCGACGGAGCAGGGAACAAACTTGGCGACGCCTTAGAACAACAAATCGAAGCGATGATTCAGGCACCAATGGTCTGTCAGGACTCAGAAAACTTGGGCAAGGCGAAGAGAATTGCCGATGCCACAGGTCGATATGTGGAGTTTTGCAAAAACTCAGTGCCCAAGGGCTTAAGCTTACGCGCTATGAAAATCGTGCTGGACTGCGCTAACGGAGCAACCTATCAAGTGGCGCCACAAGTATTTTCTGAGTTGGGCGCGGAAGTAGTGGCCATGGCCGCAGATCCCGATGGCTTCAACATCAACAAGAACTGCGGGTCTACACACCCCGAGCAATTGCAGCAGCGCGTGATCGAAGAGGCCGCAGATATCGGTATTGCCTTCGACGGTGATGGCGACCGTCTGGTCATGATAAACGCCAATGGTGAACTCTTAGACGGAGACCATTTGCTTTATGTGATCGCGCAAAGTCGTCTAGCAAGGGAATCAATGCATGGCGGCGTTGTGGGCACCGTGATGTCGAATCTTGGGTTGGAACAGGCGTTGAAAGAGCTTGCAGTGCCGTTTTTGCGAGCGCAGGTTGGTGATCGACACATCATGGAAGCACTGCATCAGCGTCAGTGGGTGCTGGGTGGTGAGCCATCAGGCCATAT
>JAYYHB010000189.1:0-3452 GCA_036157095.1 Pseudomonadota bacterium | reverse complement strand
GCGGGCGGCGGACTTGCAGGCAATATTTCGGGGGTTAGGGGAACTCGGAGCGGCGGTGCGAGTGAGACCTTTATCGCGACCCACAGGTTCACATTCGACCGGCTGGTAATTTTTAAACACAACCACCCACTGGAAGACTCCGGCAAGCAGGTCCCTCACGGTCCCTTGGGCTCTCCTTGGGGCGTCTAATTTCCGACATCACCACTGTGTTTATAAAATAAATAGATTGGAGGCAGTCTTAGGAAAGCCTTAAGGTTGCTGTTAGATTTTGCTCAATCAGTTTATTCCGACAGTTAGTCACCTATGCTTTCAAAGCCACTCTTCTCCATAGTTGTTCCACTTTCGATCTCACATTTTCATACTTTAAGTGTCTGTTGGTGACTGGAGCCACCATGTCCTGGCCGCCGAGCGTTAGCCCTCCAAGAAATGAGCCCTCGGATATCTGGGGTTGATGTTAGTATTTGTCTGTAGGAGGACCCCGTATGGCTATACCAACGAAAGACGAGCTAGGTTTTGATCCTGACGCTTTGCGCGAAAAATATCGAATCGAAAGAGACAAGCGGTTGAGACCAGACGCCAATGCGCAATATCAGGAAATTAAGGAAGAGTATGCAGCTTTCCTAGCCGACCCCTATATTGCTCGTCCTACCTCTCGATCGCCTCTGACCGACGAAGTAGAGATCGCCATCATCGGCGGGGGCTTTGGAGGTTTGATTGCCGGAGCTAGACTGAGGGAACTTGGTTTCGAGGACATAAGACTCATTGAGAAAGGGGGCGATTTCGGCGGTACTTGGTATTGGAATCGTTATCCCGGTGCTGCCTGTGACACGGAGGCATACATTTACCTGCCTCTGCTGGAGGAACTCGATTACGTTCCCAGTCAAAAATATGCTCACGCCCCAGAAATATTGAGCCATAGCCAGAACATCGCTAAAAAATACAACCTCTACGATAACGCTTGTTTAGAGACCGAGGTCACCGCGCTGAGTTGGGACGAGCGCGCTTCAAGATGGATTATCCAGACGAATAAAGACGACAACTTTAGGGCGCGTTTTGTGATTATGTCCAACGGTCCTTTGCATCGACCAAAACTTCCAGGTATCGAAGGAATAAACAGTTTCCGGGGGCATACTTTTCACACGAGTCGATGGGATTACGGCTACACAGGCGGCGACTCAAGTGGCGGGTTAAAGGGGTTAAATGATAAGCGTGTGGCGATAATTGGCACTGGGGCAACGGCAGTGCAATGTACTCCTCATGTTGGTGAGGCAGCAAAGCAACTTTATGTTTTCCAACGTACGCCATCATCGATAGATGTTCGTGCCAACCGAAAAACGGATCCACAATGGGCGTCCCAGCTCAAACCGGGATGGCAAAAGGAACGCATGGAAAACTTTAACATCCTATGCTCTGGCGGCGTCGTGGAAGAGGATCTAGTCAAAGATGGCTGGACCGAAATAATACGCAACCTAATTTCGATGGCGAATTACAGGGGTGAGAACACGAATTGGGACGAGGTTCCTAAGCTCATGGAAATCGCTGATTTCCAAAAAATGGAACAAATAAGAAACCGCGCAGACGAATTGGTTAAAGATCCCAAGGTAGCGGAGTCGCTTAAGCCTTACTATCGTCAATTCTGCAAGCGTCCCTGTTTCCACGACAGCTACCTGCAGACTTTCAATCTCCCCAGCGTGGAATTAGTAGACACGAACGGCAAGGGTGTGGAACGTATTACCGAAAACGGCGTTTTGGCCGGGGGTAAGGAATATCAGGTTGATTGCATCATATTCGCAACTGGCTTCGAGGTAGGAACTTCTTATGTTCGTCGCTCCGGCTATGACGTCACGGGGAGGCATGGCCAAACGTTGAGTGAAAAATGGGCTGATGGGATGCGCACATTACACGGCGTAATGACTCACGGATTCCCGAACCTTTTCATCATTAGCAATTCGCAAGCCGGATTCACTACGAATTTCCCTCACGCTATGGACGAAACCTCACAACACATCGGATACATGCTGAAGCAATGTGAAAAAGAGCAGCTTTCTTCGATTGAAGCTTCTAGGGAATCAGAGGATAAATGGGTCGAGGAAATTATTGCTGTATCGAGGTTTGCATCAGATTTTCAGGAAGCGTGCACGCCCGGTTACTATAACAACGAAGGCAGACCCGATCCTAAAAGTGTGCAAAATGGCCCTTACGGCAAAGGGTCAAGACCATATTTCAGGATTACCGCGGCTTGGAGAGAGGAAGGAAATATGCTCGGAATCCTTAAGAGGCCTTGATCAATGTAAAGGACAAAGTTGTCCTTATTACTGGTGCAGGTCGAGGCATTGGACGAGAGCATGCCCTGGAATTCGGGCGCCGCGGCGCCAAAGTGGTGGTTAATGATCTGGGTTCGAATGTCCGAGGTGACGGTTTCAGTAATCTTGCCGGTAACGTTGCTGCAGAAATCGTACAGCTTGGTGGCGCAGCGGTGGCTAATAATTTATCGGTGGCTGACCCAGATGAAGCTAAGGCAATGGTTCAGCAGGCCATAGACGAGTTTGGCCGAGTTGATATTGTTATAAACAATGCTGGCATCTTGCGAAACAAAACATTCAGAAATACGACAACTGACGACTTTAGGTTAATCGTCGAGACCCATCTGTTAGGCTCAGCTTACGTCACTCATGCTGCTTGGCCTTTTATGTACGAGCAGAACTACGGAAGAATCATACTCACGACTTCGGTTTCTGGGATTTTTGGACAGTTTGGCCAAAGCGCTTACGGTGCGGCAAAAATGGGCATGCTGGGACTAATGAATGTGCTTGCGTTAGAGGGTCGATCCCACGGGATCAGAGTAAACTGTCTTTCGCCCGGGGCGGACACACGAATGACGGCGCTCGATATAGAGCTTGGTATCGATCCCGATAAACCAAGACCCCAGTCGCACCCAAAACTCGTCACTCCTGTAGCGCTATTCTTAGCGAGCGAGAATGCTCCTACGGGCATGGTAATACATGGACTTAGTGGCAAGTATTTGCGTACGGAAACCTTCGCCAATAAGGGGATCTCTCTTGATTCCGACGCCGTAGCGGAAGATCTGATCAGCAATATCGAAGAGGTTTTAGATATGTCCAGCGCCAAAGCCCTTGCAGAACCAGGCAACGTTTCTTTGCTAGGCAGCTGATGCGAAACGTTAGATTATGAGGGGCGTTGAGAGACTGCAGCACATCCCCGATCTACCAAGATTGGTCAATGAAGCTATGCTGCAGCAGTGATTACTGAGAATTGACTCAGCGGACGTTGACGAGATGATGGACTGGAAGGCTAGAATATCACTTACTGAGGGTCGTCAAACCCATGTTGCGTACAGCACTTAACGCAGAAGAAATAGCGGGCCTTTCCGAAAAGGCCTTTTTCAAAACCAACGCGCTTATCGCAGGACGCTGGCAAAGTTCCACTACCGG
>JAYYHB010000188.1:0-7248 GCA_036157095.1 Pseudomonadota bacterium | reverse complement strand
GTTAAAGACGACGAACAGCCAGGCAAGGCCAAGGTGGATCGTATCTCCACCCTGCGCCCAGCCTTCAAAAGCGACGGCACCATTACCGCAGCGAATGCATCGTCCATTTCCGATGGCGCATCTGCTTTAGTGCTTACTCGTGAGAGCAACCTCAACGGCCGCGCCCCCTTGGCGTGCATCGTGGCGCATACGACCCACTCGATTCACCCAAGTGAATTTACCCTCGCTCCCATTGGTGCCATTGAGAAGCTGTTAAAAAAGACGGGCTGGAGCGCAGACTCGGTAGACCTGTTTGAAATTAACGAAGCATTTGCCATGGTGACCATGCTTACCATGCAGGCACTCAATCTGCCGCACGAGAAAGTGAACATTTATGGTGGTGCATGCGCCCAAGGCCACCCCATAGGCTCCACAGGCAGCCGCCTGATCGTTACCCTAGCCCACGCCCTACAGCAGCATGACAAGCAACGAGGCATTGCTGCACTTTGTATTGGGGGCGGCGAGGCTACCGCGGTTGCACTAGAGCGCGCCTAATTGGCACGCTGTAGCGCTGGCGCGTAGACATTAACGACATTTATGAGCGAGTCCGTTTTTATGAGCCAGTATCCGTGACCCAACGTCGCACCCCACTACCGATCATCGTTGGCAGCGGCGGCATTAACCCTGCTGGCCGCGTTTCTTTTAACCATGCCTATCGGCGAATGGTCCTGGAAAGTCTGCCTGAGCAGGCGCAAAAAACCACACTTGGGAGCCTCGCCAAGTTGATGGGGCTTGCAAAATGCGACAGAGAAGAAACGAAAGCGCAAATACTTGAAGGCACGCTAGTGCGCAAAATCGAGCACTTCGATGTCGAGCGCATTTCGTGGCACAACGCCATGAGTCTTGGCAAACACCCTGACAGCGAACAAACCTTTATCGTGGCGAAACGTCAATTGCCGCAGACCCTGCCCGAAGCGTGGCGTGTAAAAAGCCTCGACGACAAGCATGCCTTGGTGCGATGTATTGGTGACTTGAACGTGTTGATTCAAGATTTGCGTCCCAGTCGGGTAACCAGCGCAGGCCAACTACCTACCGGCTTTGACCCTGCGGCACTGTATCCCAGCCGAAGCCATCCACGTGGGCTTCAGATGACGGTCTATGGCGCATCAGACGCACTGCGGTCCACAGGTTTTTCCATTGATGAACTCAAGAGCCGAGTAAGACCCGATCAATTTGCAGTGTACTCTGGGTCGGCCATGGGCCAGCTAGACCAAGACGGTTACGGCGGTTTGATGCAGAACGCCCTCGTCGGTAAGCGCACTACGGCAAAGAATACCGCCTTAGGCTTACCGGAGATGCCCGGCGACTTCGTTAACGCCTACGTGTTGGGTTCCGTGGGAGAGACAGCCGGAATCATCGGTGCCTGCGCGACATTTTTATATAACGTCAAACGCGGCATGGATGAGATTCGCAGCGGCAGCAAGCGCATCGTGATGGTCGGCAATGCGGAAGCGCCCATCACACCCAGCGTTATCGAAGGCTATAGAACCATGGGTGCGCTCGCCGAGGACGAAGCATTAATGGCGCTGGACGGTACTGCGATACCGGATAATCGGCGCGCCTGCCGGCCATTCTCCAGCAATGCAGGTTTCACGCTGGCAGAGTCGTCTGTGTGGATCGTGCTAATGGACGATGCCCTGGCGATGGAAAGCGGCGCACGCATCCTTGGGTCCATCGGCGAAGTCTTTGTTAATGCCGACGGCTATAAAAAATCCATACCCGGCCCAGGGATAGGCAATTACATTACCGTCGCCAAAGCCATGGCGTCAGCCCGCACGATGCTGGGTGAAGAGGGACTGCGCCAAAGCACCTACATGCACGCTCACGGCACGGGCACTCCGCAAAATCGTGTCACGGAATCGGCAATTATGAGCGAGCTGGCGCAAGCCTTTGATGTTCCTCAGTTCACCATTGCAGCCATTAAGTCCTACCTTGGTCACTCTCTGGCGCCAGCCGGTGGTGACCAACTCGCTGCCATCTTGGGCGCCTGGCAGGACGGCATTATCCCCGGTATAAAAACAATCGATCACATTGCTAACGATGTGGCACAGGATCGACTGCACTTTCCCATGCGTGATGAAGAACGCGACATGGACCGCATGCGCGGGGCCTTCGTGAACTCCAAGGGTTTTGGTGGCAACAACGCCACAGGATTTTTCATGTCGCCTCAGCAGACTGAACAAATGCTTGAAAAGCGTTACGGCTCAAAAGCCTTAACCGCAGCCAAACAGCGTCAGGAGGCTGTTGAACAGAAAGCTCAAACCTATAACGACGCCGCCGACGATGGCGATTTCGCTCCGATCTATCAGTTCGGTGAGGGAGTACTGGAGGGCAGTAACCTCACGATTACAGATCAAGAGATCACCGTACCGGGATTTGCGCAAAAAATACGGCTAGCTGGCGACAATCCATTCGAGGATATGTTCTAAGAAAAACAGTCATTTGTAGCTGGGTCGCTTCGACAACTAGTGTAGCCGACCTTGGTTCGTTCCAATCAATTGATCCAACTTCGCATTGGCTCGCCTTGCCAGTTCGCTATCAGGACTCACCGCTGCGCACCGAGCATATTCGACCAGCGCAGCCTCTGAGTCGTTTAGCTTCTGGCAGTACTCGCCGCGCTCAAAGTGCACCATACCTAGCAGACGCGGCTCATCATGAACAATGCCGACCTGATACTCGGTCGTCATCAGCATGGCCGCGCGATTTTCAAGTGACATATAGTAGGCCTTCAGATTGTTGAGCATGCGAAATGCAATGGTGACCGGGCCTGCCGGCGACAGCATTTCGTTTTTGGTAAGTCCAGGGATAGTTAGCAGGGGACTTTCGTCTATCACAGTCAACGCCAGCGGATCGATCAGCGAGTCGTCAATGCGCACCAAAAAGTGGCCCGGGTAATTCACGCCTTCAGCGAGCAGGCCGAGCCCACGCGCAAGGGTGACAACCAATACTGCCACGACAATGGGCAAACCTTGGTGCTGCTGCAGTAGCCAATCAATGCTGCTGTGTGTCGGATCTACGTCGGTGAGGTAGGTTTGCGCAAAACCCCGATTCCGAAGCATGGCCAGCATCCCCTCAACATCGACCGTGCCTTGCGAGCGAGCAGCGTCTTCCAGTGTCTTGATTTGCTGACGCACACGGGCCGTATTTACATTGGCGTCCACGACCTGAGCCACCAGCAACGCCGCGTCCAGCTCGTTCAACGAGTCCTGCGACAGCCGTTTAAAATCCTCGACCAGTGAAGGATCAGCCACGAATTGAGATGGAGGTCCCTGCAAAGCAAACCTCTGCCGAGTTTCAGTGTTAGTGTTCCCGCGTCTTGCTGAACACCACGTCCGGCCAGCGGTCTTGTATCACCTGCAAATTCACCCGGCTTGTCGCCAAGTACGTCAGGTAGCCGCCGCCATCAATTGCCAAATTCTCTTCATTCCTCTTCCGAAAGTCAGCGAGCATCTTTTCGTCATCGCAACGAATCCAGCGCGCTGTAAAAGTGCTGGTGTTTTCCCAGATACACTCTGCACGGTACTCATCCCGCAACCGAAATGCCACCACGTCAAACTGCAGCACGCCCACGGCGCCGACAATCAGCTCGTTTTTCGACAATGGCTTGAACATTTGCGTAGCGCCCTCTTCCGCCAACTGCTGCACGCCTTTTTCCAGCTGCTTGCTGCGCAAGGGATCCTTAACTCGCACTTTGCGGAATAGCTCCGGCGCAAAATTCGGAATACCGATGAACTCGTGATTTTCTCCCTCGGAGAAAGCATCACCAATTTGAATCGTGCCATGATTGTGAAGACCTATAATGTCGCCAGCGAAAGCTTGTTCGGTTTGCACGCGATCACCGGCCATAAAGGTAACCGCGTCCGCAATGCGCACATCCTTACCTAAGCGCTGATGCCGCAACTTCATCCCCTGTCGGTAAGTACCAGAGCACACACGCAGAAAAGCGATGCGATCACGATGTTTCGGATCCATATTCGCCTGAATCTTAAACACGAACCCAGAGAACCTGGTCTCCTGCGGCTCAATGACGCGATCGTGGGTTGCCCGGGGTTGGGGTTTTGGTGCTTGTTCCACAAAGCCATCGAGCATTTGCTGAACCCCAAAATTACCCAGGGCGGTGCCAAAATACACGGGACTCACAGTGCCTTTTTCGAAGTCGTCTTGGTCGTACTCGTGACAGGCACCTCGCACCAGCTCGATTTCATCAACAAAGCTGTCGTAGTCGGCCCCCAATAGTTCTAGGGCTTCATTGCTGTCCAGCCCCTGAATGTCATGGTAGGGATAAATGTGGTGCCCCTGACTTTTCTCGAAACACACAATGCGGTCAGTGGCTAATTCATAAATGCCTTTGAATTTCTGGCCCATACCGATTGGCCAATTGATGGGCGCACACTGGATCTGCAGTATGTCCTCAATCTCGTCGAGCACCTCAATGGGATCGCGAATCTCCCGATCAAGCTTGTTGATAAAGGTAATAATCGGCGTATCTCGCAGACGACAGACTTCCATCAGCTTAATTGTTCGCGGTTCTACACCCTTCGCACCATCGATCACCATAAGTGCAGAGTCCACTGCCGTAAGCGTGCGATAGGTATCTTCCGAGAAATCCTCGTGACCGGGTGTATCTAGCAAGTTCACCACGCGACCGTCATAGGGAAACTGCATCACTGATGTGGTGACCGAGATGCCCCGCTCCTGCTCCATAGTCATCCAGTCTGATGTCGCATGCCGATCTGATTTGCGCGACTTTACGGTACCTGCCAACTGAATGGCGTTGCCAAACAGCAGAAGCTTTTCGGTCATGGTGGTTTTACCCGCGTCGGGGTGGGAGATAATCGCAAAGGTGCGACGCTGCTGAATTTGCTGGAGCAATTCCGAACTCATAGAAGGGGTCCCGCGAGATTAGACCAGTATATGCTACTGGCAATATACCTCCCTAGCACTGATGCGAGACTTTAACGGACTTCCTTAAGTAGGTGCGCTTTTCAGGCTCTAACCTTCACCGCTTTTTCCGCCAGGGCGCGATTTAGAGGCGCGCGGGGCGCTCCAGCAGTAACGCGTCCTCCCTACCTTGCTCGTGAGGATAGTAGCCTTTTCGTCTCCCAATTTCGCAGAAGCCAGAACCCTGGTACAAACTTATAGCAGCCGCATTACTCTCACGCACTTCCAAAAAGATACTTGCGCCCCCTCGATCAGTCATATCCGCTAAGACCTGCTCAAGAAATTCTCGCGCCAGCCCTCGACCTTGATGGGCCGGCGCCAAACAAAAGTTCAACAGCTGTGCCTCGTTTGCAATCACTGTAAATACGCAATGACCCACCATCACCTCACTGCATATCAAGGCGTAACAGTGATAGCCCTTGGCCTCCGCTGCCAGGCAATCCTCAAAGGTTTTTCGCGACCAGGGATTTGGGTAGCACTCAGCCTCTGTATCAAGAACGGCAAACAGATCTTCTGACGCTAGATGCCGTAGCGCTTGCCGAGAAGTGTTCAAGGCAAGTCGGCATGGGATGATTTGGCTGCGGACAAGCTCTGCATCGCCTGCAGCCACAGCGCGCGTTTGGCATCCCCATTACTGGAGGCCCCGCTAAGGGTCTCCACGGCAATCCAATGGCATGCCTCATCCTTGATCCATGGCATGAGGATCGCCTGAGCACCGGGCGTGATCAGTACGGCAATCTCGCCTGAGAGTATCTGGTGTTTTTGACAGAACACGGCAATGGCTCTTTCAGGTGTCCCGCTAGCCTCTACGATCGGCCAGCGAAACTCACTGTTACGTGGCTTCTCCTCTAACGCACTGCGCGTGCGCGCCCAGTGCAGGGCGCCGGCAAGATCCTGAAAAAATCGCAGCTCTTGGGCAGACAGCGGATTTTCACTCAAGTGAATTAAGGTGGGGGTGGCGACCACATTTAACTCTATGCGCACATAAGTATCACCTTGAGAATCTCCCCCATCAGTCACTGGTATCGTCGAAGGCCCTGATGCCGGAGTCGGGCCTTCAAGTGGAGTCGGTGCAAGAGTCGCCTCAGCACTTGGCGAGGGAGCGGCGCTAGGCTGTGAAATCGGCGATGGCGCAGACTCTTCAGTCAGTGACTGTGTGTCCGACGGCTCAGCTACGGCGCTTCTACGCGCTGTGAAGACATCAATACCCATATCCTGCAACATGCGGCGTTGGCGATCGCTGAGCTGGGACATCACTATGCTGTTAGATAAAACCATAGGAACCCAATGTTGTCTGAAGGATGGCTTGGGACGCAAGGCGATTTCGCATAGAGATGCTTCATTGTAGAGGCGCTTGTTTACGCCAGGCCAGCATTCGCTCGACTCCCATCGTTAGGGCCCAAAGAGTATAGACGACCACATCCTCGTAGCCGTCTTTGCGCAGCCAAACCAAATGCAACAGCGCCAGCGGTACGGCGAGATAGGCCCATCGATGCAGGCGCTTCCAGGTGCTGCCAAGACGCCGCTGCCAGTTTCGTGTTGAGGTCAGCGCTAGCAGGCTCAAAATCAGCAGACTGGCCATACCCAGCGTAATGTAAGGCCGCTCAGTCACTTCTTGCAGCAAGATCTGCCACTTCAGCTGAGCGTAGAAAACGGCAAATACGGTTGCATGCACGGCAACCGTGGCAAAGGCGAACAAGCCCACCACGCGCCTGCTACTTATCAGCCAAGGCCAGTTTAGGCGGCGGCTGAGGGGTGTAACTGAAAAAGCGCAAAGCATCGCGATCATGCCCCACTCCCCTAGGTAGTGCAGCAGACCCTCAACGGGATCTGCGCCCAAGCCTAAACCGGTTTGCTGGGTCTCAAGATAAATTGCGTAAATCAGCCAAACCCATGGAGCCGTCAGGGCCGCTGCCAGGACAGGTTTCGCGAACCGACGAATCATTAGTAGTACTTGCGCAGATCCATTCCCGCGTAAAGATGCGCGACTTCGTCCGCATAGCCATTGAAGGGCAAGGTTGGTCGGCGATTAACGTTGAATAGGGAGCTTGGCAGGCGTCTCTCGCTTGCCTGGCTCCAGCGCGGGTGCGAAACCGCTGGGTTTACGTTGGCGTAGAACCCGTATTCACTGGCCTGCAGCTGCTTCCAGGTATTGACCGGCTCCCGCTCGGTAAAGCGGATGCTGACGATGGACTTGATGCTTTTAAAGCCATATTTCCACGGCACCATCAGTCGCCAAGGCGCACCATTTTGATTGGGTAGCTCCTT
>JAYYHB010000187.1:0-2675 GCA_036157095.1 Pseudomonadota bacterium | reverse complement strand
ATCGCCGTGGTAGTCCTGACACAGGTAACCTAGATCTGCGAGACCATCTCCAAGGGTAGAGAGTTCCCAGTCCAGTACTGCGACGATCTTGGGTTCGGTCGGGTGTATGAGCACGTTACCCAGGCGGAAATCGCCGTGCACGATGACCGCATCCGCTTCGGCGGGAATATTGTTGGGTAACCACTCCATCAGTTTGTTCATGGCGGGAAGCTCGTCGGTCTGCGACGCCAGATATTGCTTGCTCCAGCGACCAATCTGACGCTCGTAATAGTTTCCGGGGCGACCAAAGGTCTCGAGTCCCACTGTGGCAGGATCCACGCTGTGCAGTTTTGCCATCACTCGGGCCAAGTCCAGGTAGATGGCGCGTCTATCGTCATTGCTGACATCGGGTAGGCGCGTTTCAGTAAACAATCGTCCTTCCACCATCTCCATAACGTAGAACTTAGTGCCAATCACCGAGGCGTCTTCGCATAAGCAGAACATCTTGGGTACAGGAACCTCAGTATTCCAAAGGCCGTCCATAACGCGGTATTCGCGGTCTACCTGATGCGCCGAGGGAAGTAGCTCACCTGGCGGTTGTTTGCGCAATACATATCGCTGGCTGGGCGTGATCAATTGAAACGTTGGATTGGATTGACCGCCCTCAAACTGCTTGATCTCCATGGGTCCCTGAAAGCCTTCAACATGCGTCTGCAGATATTGCTCGAGAGCCGGCTCATCAAATTTGTGGGCATCCCGAACCGGGGTAAGTTCAACGTCACTCATAGCACTCTCCGCCTCTATTTCCTCCACCGAGCGGGCAAGGATACGGCTTGATCTCATAGAGGGCAAAGTGCGAGGCTTTGCACTTTAGTTGTTGGAGGGGAACTCATGCCGCAGAAACGCATTGCTGTCACACTACCTGCGGGGCCACGTATTACCGACACCGTCGACAGGATCCGCTGGGCAGAAGACAACGGCATTCCCGATGCGTGGTTTAGCGACTCCGGCGCGCCAGATACGCTGACTCAGGTAGCGGCTATTGCGCATCACACCTCCAGCATTCGAGTTGGTACGGCAGTCACACCGGTATATACGCGCTCACCCTCGGTGCTAGCGGCTTCGGCGAATGTGATTGGACAGCTGTTGCCCGAACGTTTTGTCTTAGGCCTTGGCTCATCGAGCCAAACAATCATGGGCCAGTTCAACGGTATTCCATTAGAAAAACCCCTGACCCGGGTCCGCGAAACAGCCGAGCTGGTGAAGATTATGCTGGCGGGTGAAAAAACCAACTATGACGGTGAAACCGTGTTTAGCCGCGGATACCGCCAAGCGCCCATGGAAAAACCGCCAGCGGTCTACCTTGCTGCGCTGCGTCCTAAAATGATCGAGATGGCCGCAGAAGTAGGGGACGGTGTGATCTTCAACCTATGGCCGAAGGCCGCCCTACCAAAAATGATGGAGCATGTGGCGATTGGTGCGAAAGTGGCGGGTAAGGATCCAGCCGGGGTAGAAATCGTTAATCGCGCCATGGTGTTATGCACTGATGACAAAGAATATGGACGCAACCTATTCAGAGCAGCTTTTGGTCCCTATTACGCTACGCCGGTTTATAACAACTTTCTAGCCTGGGCCGGATACACCGAAGCCGCTGCGCAAATAGCCGAGGGTTGGGCGGAAAAAGATCGCAACAAGACCGCCTCGGCGATGTCAGATGAAATGATTGATGAAATCGCCATCATAGGCGATGAAGGCGAGATCCAGGCGCGCATACAGGCGGACGCCGATGGTGGGGTGGACACCCACATCATCGCACCGCTGGCAGGCAATAAAGAAGATGTTGACCGTACTTTTGCTGCGTTTACCGGTGCTACGTTTCAATTTGCCTGAGCATAATCCGAACACCGACTGATAGGATCAGGCTAGCATGAGCCGAAAAATTTACCTGTTTCGACACGGCGAAACCGAGTGGAACGTTGCGGGAAAGATGCAGGGGCGCTTGGATTCCCCTCTCACCGAGCGTGGGCGTGAACAGGCGTTAGCCCACGGTCGGCAGTTGACTCAGCTGGCGATACCAGATTGCTATTGGGTGTCGTCCGCCGGGCGCACCCGCGCGACCGCCGACCTGATACATGGGTCGGCACAAGCCCCCCAGCATTTCAGCGATGCCTTACTTGAGCGAGACTGCGGGACTTGGTCTGGCAAAACGCTGGAACAAGTGCAGCGCGAGCATGCTCATGAGTGGGCCCAGCTGCAGGCAGACTCACATCACCATCGACCGGGTGGCGGAGAAAACCTACCGGATTTAATGGCTCGATTTCGTGAGCTTCTGTTGCGGTGGCAACAGCCGGATTGTTTGGCGATCGTTACCCATGGCGTGGTTTCCCGCGCGATTCTGGGACACTTTTTGCGATTGAATGAACAGCAAATCCGACGGGTTAAGCACCCCAACGCGCTGTTCTATGAGCTGACGTTCAGCCAGGGCTCTGTAGGCGTGAAGCATTACCTGGCAGACAACTGCGGTAACGGGTCAAGATTTGAGCACAGTGGTGCCGCTGTCGACGGAATTTGTGAACAGCTATCGCCTCAAGTGGTTAGCGGCGAGTAGCAGTACTTTGGCCGGAATTGTTACGGAAAACTTGGAGTTTTTGGAGATAACGCATGAAAGTAGACGGTGGTGTTGGGCTTAATTTAAG
>JAYYHB010000186.1:0-2676 GCA_036157095.1 Pseudomonadota bacterium | reverse complement strand
GGCAAAGCCCGCCAAAATGGCTAGCGTCGTATCGCGGTCAAAGCGGTAATCAGGATCAGCGTCGGGGACATATTCTGAACGCTCGCCGAAGGCCGGTACCATGAGGTCTTGATCAATAGAGAACACCTCGCGCACACTCACTTGTGTGTCAGGAGTCATATGCGGGTTAAGTCCTAAGGCATTGTGATCCGTCACAGCTGTTCCTACCTTCTAATTGTCAGGCTAGCATTGTAGAGAACCCACTTCAAAAGGGCAGTAGAAAGATGGCCATCGTCCAACTTGTCAGACACGGTAAAGCAGCAGCTGGATTCGGCGCACACCCGGATCCTGGGTTGGATGATCTAGGACGCCGACAGGCGGCGGCGGTTGCTACTATGCTAGATACGCAACACAGCGAGCGCCCGGAACTGCTCTCCAGCCCAATGGCTCGGGCTTTCGAAACGACCCAAGCTCTGGCGGATGTCTGGCGGGTGCCCATCGACCTTGAGCCGAGGGTCGCCGAAATACCCTCACCCACAGAAGAGCTGGCGGCAAGAGCCACTTGGCTCAGCCAAGCCATGGCAGGTAACTGGTCAGATCTAGAAGCCTCGTTACAGCAGTGGCGTCAAGAGCTGGCGGAGTTTTTGCTCAGCTGCGATCGCGACTGCATTATCTTTAGTCACTACGTAGCCATAAATGCCGCAGTCGGGGCAGCCATGAACGATGACCGCATGCGGATCTTCGGACCGGACAATTGCTCGGTAACCACCTTGAGCAATAGCGAAGGCAAGCTAAGCTTAGTGGAGCTGGGACGCGTTGCGGATACGCACATCAACTGAGTTCACTGCAGGACTTGAGCAGCCCATTGGAGCCAGGGCGTTACGATGATGCCTCGCGAGATGCCACTGCGTCTCGGCACACCCATGCCCTAACGGCCCTTGAGCTTTCGCTGGTAATACGAGGGGGGGCGCTGACCCGGCTGCTGAGCCATCGATAACAGCAATTGCTCTAGCCCTATCCACGCTTCCCCCAATCGCTGTCCCTTGCCTTGCTGGTCGAGCACGGCGCATTCGGCGAGAAGCGCCTTAGCGGATGGCCCCCGTCTGGCGAAAGCCGCTATGGTACGTGCGCGAGCCGGTGGTAGACCGCGGGTTTCACCAAGGCGTCGTAGCTGACTTGTGAGCGCACCGAGAACAGCAAAGAGTGCCCCCTTGTCCTCGCGCAATACTGAGAGAATTTTAGTTACCCGGGAGCCCTGCCCAGCCATGGCTGCGTCAATCAAGTCGAAGCTATTAAAGCGTGAGCTATCTTCCAAACAGGTTAACAAGGCCTCTTGCGAGACCGGCTGAGACAAGTTTTGCAACGCAAGCTTTTCAACCTCTTGAGCAGCCGCGAGGAGATTGCCTTCTACGCGCTCCGCGAGGGCACGCAGGGCCTCTGTTTGTAGGGCCAGACCCCTGCCCTGCAAACGTTTTTCCAGCCAACCGGGTAACTCTCGCGGCGCCAAAGGCCAGATTAGCACGACTGTGCCGGAACTCTCGATAGCTTTAAACCATGCGCTGCCGCGTTGCCGCGGCTGCAAACGCTCGGTGCGAATCACCAGCATAGTATCGGGGTTACCGGCACTACCGTCCGCCCAATCGCGCAAAACCCGACTGGCCTCCTTGTCGAACTTTCCCGCAGGTATGCGCAGGTCAAGGATTTTGCGCTCTGCGAACAGTGACATGCTGGCAGCATCGTTGATCACATCGTGCCATTTGAAACCGCTCTCCACGTGATAAATTGAGCGCTCCGTGAACCCTTGCTCCCGGGCCTTTCGCAGCACCGCATCGCAGGCTTCCTCTACCAACAAGGTTTCATCGCCACTGATCAGATAGATGCTCTGCAGCGACTGCTGTAGAGCCGCGCTGATTTGGTCCGCTCTAAGCGGCATCTCTTTCAATCAAAATTTCAATTTCTTCCGTCAGACTTTTGGGTTGTGCATCGCCCGACCTCGCGTCTGGTTTCGCGCCGAGATCACGGCGCATTACGGTACCCAGCAACCTCACAACCTGATCCGCAAGTTTCTGATCCAGAATTTGCTCCGTGGAGGAGCGCTGTTCAAAGCTGCCCAGCAAGGCGCTTCGGTCCACTCGAAAGACCTGACGCACTTGAAGACGAAGTTCATCCGCCAGCGTCCTGCCTTGGCGGTCGTAAACACTGAAACCCAGGGTCGAGCTTGAGATTTGTTCTGCTACCCGCAGCTCTGGATCCACTGCGCCGTCGATGTTTTCCCGCCGAAACGTGTGGATCTGCAGCGTTAGGTCTGCGGCATTCTCCTCACGATATCCCGCTCGTATCAGCGTATTTTTCAACACGCGCTGAAACTGGGCATAGGTCGAGGCAAGATCGTCACCGTCGACCATGCGATAGGTCATATCGACCTCTGAAATCTGCGCACCGCGCAGCTGAAAGCCGCACCCGGCGAGGGCCAATACGGCCAGCCCAACTACGATACGCAGCAACAACATCGCACTTAGCCCACCACGATATTGACTAACTTATTAGGCACCACGATCTCTTTACGCACAGTTTTTCCCTCCAAGTGGCGTTGTACATTCGCATCTGCCTTGGCCATTGCTAGGATCGCTTCCTTGTCTGCGTCCTTGGCCACGTCGACTTGTCCGCGCACCTTCCCGTTCACCTGAACCACGAGGG
>JAYYHB010000185.1:0-6440 GCA_036157095.1 Pseudomonadota bacterium | reverse complement strand
CAGATGAATCCAGGTATGCGCTTACCCGAAGCTGTTTCAACGGTGCCAATTCCAAGTGGGCTTGGTATTAACTCCACAAAACTCGCAAAGGCCGCCGCGGGCATGCGCCAAATTTCTAGCTTGATTGCGCGACCATCCTCGTTCACTCGAACCATTCCCGGTCGCATGGGTGGGCCACCCGCGAGTGCGTACAGCCTGTATTTTGCTGCAGATTCAGTCGCTTCGATAAACTCGGCGCCTCGACTGGTGAGCTGATGGTTTAACGGTAAATCCGCCATATGTGCGCCGCAGACCGCGAGGGAGACATCTGCAGGATCTTTGAATGGCGGTATCTTATCCGTTTCGGTTTGTGTCTGCGGTCGCAAAATCCGTTCTATACGAGCTGCAATGGCTAGCAGGCGAGCATCTTGGAAGCGGTCGCCAACCAAGGTAATGCCAAAGGGCGAATCAGACGCCGTGTCCAATCCCGGAATCGCAAGGCCACACATATCCAATAGATTCATGTAATTCGTGTAATGCCCCAAGCATTGGTTGTGGCCGACAGGGTCCGCCTCTAATTCCCTGAGGCTGAAGTGTTTGCCCGCTGTCGGCGTCAGCAAAGCATCACAATCGGACAGCGCTGTAAGGCATTGGTTACGCAGAGATGCTAACCGATAAATCGATTCATAGACCTCGGTTGCATAGCGTCCCTTACCCGCGCCGATGATGGCACGGGTCACGGGCAAGATGATATCGGGTGATTTCTCAAATAGCTCACTGATCGCGATATATCGCTCGGTGATCCATGGCCCGTCATAAAGCTGATTTGCAGCGGTCACAAAAGGTTCAAAGTCGATAGGGATGAGCTGCACATTATCTTTTTCAATACGATCGATGGTCTCATGGTAGGCATCGGCGTAGTCGGCATCACCAAAAAAGGCAATCTGATCGGGGTTGATCACCGCCAATTTGAGCGGGCCCTGCCATTGGCTGTGAGCACCAAGCGCGTTATCCGGGGAATTGGGTCGAGCAAAGGGATCTGTTGCATCGAAGGTAGCGGCGACGCTGGCGACTAGGGCAGCATCTGCGATGTCGTGAGTGAAGACGGTGACGCAGTCGAGGCTTCGACAGGCTGGTACGACGCCACTGGTAGAAAGCAAGCCCTTTGACAACTTGAAGCCTGTAAGGCGATTGAATGCCGCCGGAATGCGACCTGAGCCCGCGGTATCGGTGCCCAGCGCAAAGCTCACTAGTCTGCAGGCCAAGGCGATGGCGCTGCCAGAACTGGAGCCGCCGGGTATGCGGTCTGGTAGGGCCGGATTGATCGGCACGCCATAGGGTGAGCGTACGCCGACGAGGCCGGTGGCGAATTGATCGAGATTGGTTTTGCCCACAGGAATGGCTCCAGCATCGATCAAACACTGCACCGCGAAGGCAGATGCGGTGGGCTGGTAGGCATAGTCTGGGCAGGCTGCCGTGGTGGGCATACCAGCAACGTCGATGTTGTCTTTCACCGCAAACGGCACACCCCATAGGGGCAAGCTATGTGGCTCGGTATCGGCCAATCGATCTAGATAAATTTGCAGTCTTGCCCTGTTTGGTGGAGTGATCCAGATGGGGTTGTCTGCCATGGCTGCAGAAGTTGTTACGATATAATCGATCACCGCTTCAGGTGTTATCTGACCGGATCGGTATGATGCCAGCAAATCACTAACCGAACCTTCGAGAAAAGTTGCAACAAGTGGCGATTCAGGCATGGAAGATCTCATTGATGTTGGTATGACAAGACGTTGCAATAAGTGTTTCGACCTACTCTCATCAACGTGTGATGGCTGCCATAAATAGCACTTAAACGGGGCGGAACAGACTCCATCGCACTGAATTGGTGCAGCGAAAGGAGGTGGCCTGCCCGCCTAACCTCGACTTTTCAATGTCTCTTGGCGCGTGGCATTTCTATGAGCGTGAGTGTTGCTAATGGTGTGCCAACTCTCTCGGACTCGGCAGAGGGTCTTGTTCCGCCTGTGCACTCGGCACGGCCCGCGGGATGACGTGGCGCGGGCGCCCTGACTTGGCACGGCTCGTGCAAATTGCCTCGAGCAAGAAAACGCATGTGAGTTCCGAACTGTGTCCATCGAGATCGCCCAGCACCTCCCCGTACGGATCCTGTTAATCTCTATGCAGTTAACGTTAGCGTGCGCTCTGCTTTGCCAAAAAGCCTCACGAAGGAGCGATAAGGCTTGATCCCGATCGAGCAGATTGAAAAAGGTATCGATACCCCATGATGAGTGATTACATCGAAAGTATTCCAGGCGGACGGCATTGGTCTATGACCGTTAGAAGGGGAGTTGTGCTTGAACTTACGGATCTGTCCGGTGGTAGCAATGTAGGGATGCTCATCTATAACGCTGAGAATACCACCGAAAGGCTGAATTTGCCGGACACGTTGAAGTGCCAGCATACGTTTAAGATTACAATGGGCAACTGTCTGTACACCGACATGGGACGCATCCTCTGCTCCGTGATCGGTGACGATGCCGGTTGGCACGATGCAACCAGTGGCACGTGTACCGAGGCCTTGCTAGAGACCAAGCCCTGGTCTAAGGACAACTATCAAAAAGCGTTGAACGACTATGTGCGCAATGGCCAGGACAGTTTTCTGATTGAGCTTGGTAAGTATGGACTTGGTCAACGCGACTTAGTTGCTAATATGAACTGGTTTAGTCGAGTCGACGCGGATGCTCAGGGCCATCTATCCCTGGCCCCAGGGTGCCAACCGGGTACCAAGGTAAGGCTGCGCTTCGAAATGGACAGCATCGTCGTTTGCCACACTTGCCCGCATCCCTTCAATGATTCTCCCTATTACCCGGGTACAGAAGTTCAGATGGCCCTTGGCAAGGCTTTGCCTGTTGAAGACGATGATTTTTGTCGCAACAGCTGCGAGGAGAACATTCGCGGCTTCACCAACACGGAGCTTTATTACTTTGGAAGATAGCGTGTCACCAATACAAAAATTGATTTTACAGGATGAAGCGCCCAAGACGATTCCTGCCGGCGGCTACTGGCTCGGCGTGCTGCCCAAGGATCGCATCATTCGACTCACTGATGCACATGGGAACCAGGCTGTAGATACACTGTTTTTTAACGCGGACAACTTTGCGGAGCGCTATAGTGCCATGCAGACCATCCAAGCCCAGCGTTCGCTGTATTTGACCACAGGCACGGTGCTGAGATCGGAGAGTGGAAAGGCCCTAGCGGAAATTGTCGAGGATACCTGCGGTCGCCACGACACCTTAGGGGGCGCCTGCGCCGCGGAGAGCAATACGGTCCGCTATGCCCTAGACAAAAGAACCATGCACTCGTGCCGCGACAGTTGGTTGCTTGCTTTAAATACGCAGTTCGCTGATTTGCAGCTGGAAAAATCGGATCTGTCCCATAACGTGAATTTCTTTATGAATGTCCCGGTCACGCCAGAGGGCAGGCTGACCTTTGAGGACGGCGTCAGCGGACCAGGCAAGTATGTGGAAATTCTCGCGCACGCGAATCTCGCGATTTTGATCTCCAATTGCCCCCAGCTGAACAATCCATGCAACGGCTACGATCCCACCCCCGTTCAGGTCGAGATGAGGCTGCAATAAATTGTTCACGAAAATTTTGATCGCAAACCGTGGCGTCGCTGCGGTTCGTATCGCTCGAACTCTAAAGCGCATGGGCATCGCTAGTATTGCCCTTCGCACCACGGCAGAAAAAGATAGCCAGTACTTCGGGTCATTCGACGAGGTCTACGATCTGGTCGGTGATTCGGTGGCCGAAACCTACTTAGACGTAGAGCAAATCCTTGCAATTGCTGCCCGTGCCAAGGCCGAAGCAATTCATCCGGGATACGGCTTTCTGAGCGAGAACGCAGAATTTGCCAGTGAGGTGGCGGCGGCAGGATTGTCCTTTCTTGGGCCGACCCCCGACGTGATCAACGTGTTTGGTCTCAAGCATGAGGCACGCGCCATGGCTCAAGCGCAAGGTGTACCAATTTTGGAAGGCACAAGTATTTTGCCCGATTTGGCCGCAGCGCTCTCGGCAGCCGACGAGGTGGGTTTTCCATTGCTGCTTAAGAGCACTGCTGGCGGTGGCGGCATCGGCATGCAGCGCTGTGATTCTGCGCGAGACTTGGAGGCGGCTTTCGAGTCCGTCACCGCCCTCGCCAAAAGCAATTTCACCAGTCCGGGCGTGTTCCTGGAAAAGTGCATCACCAAGGCGCGGCATGTAGAAGTGCAGCTATTCGGTGACGGTCGGGGAGAGGTCATCATCCTTGGTGACCGCGACTGCTCGCTGCAGCGCCGCAATCAAAAGCTTGTTGAAGAATGTCCGGCGGCAAATTTGCCGGAAAGTATCCGTCAGTCTATGCACGATAGTGCGCGCGCTTTGGCGGCCTCGGTTAACTACGCAAGCGCGGGCACTATCGAATTTCTCTACGACGCTGATGCCAACGAGTATTACTTTTTAGAGGTGAATACTCGACTGCAGGTCGAGCACGGTGTTACCGAGCTGGTTTATCGGGTTGATATTGTTGAGTGGATGATTCGACTCGCCTTTGGTGATTTGCCTGACTGCTCGGAGCTTGAAGCAGGGCTGAAGCCATCAGGTGCCGCCGTGCAGGTAAGACTCTACGCCGAGGATCCGGATGACAATTACAAACCTACACCCGGTGAGATCGATGCAACCTTTCCGGATGTTGGGCGTATTGATAGCTGGGTCGGTCCGCGCAGTTTGGTCTCGCACTGGTTTGACCCACTGCTTGCAAACATTATGGGTTTCGGTGAAAACCGTTCTCAGGCAATAGACGGGCTACTTGGCATACTTGCTGACACCAAGCTCTACGGAACGACCACCAATATCGCCCTCCTGCAGCAGGCGCTTGGCTGTGATCCTTTTCGTGCGGGCAATGTGGATACCAAGGTGCTGGCAGCCCTGACCTACCAGCCGAACGAGTTGGAGGTGATACGTCCGGGTCTGGAGATGACTGTGCAGTCATATCCAGGTCGGCAAGGTTATTGGGATGTAGGTGTGCCACCGTCTGGCCCCATGGATGACTTATCCTTTCAGCTGGGTAACCGTCTGCTTGACAATCCCTCGGACGCTGCCGGTCTCGAGATGGTGCTCGGCGGTGCAAAAATACGGTTTCGTGGCACCACTCGCTGTGTTCTGACCGGTGCCAAGGTACAGGCCACCCTCGACGAACAGCCAATTAAACGCGGTCAAGCGTTTACGGTTGCGTCGGGCCAGGTGCTTTGTATCGACGCGATGGAGGATGGACTTCGCGCCTATCTGCTGGTCCAGGGTGGATTGGATCTTCCGGATTTTCTCGGTTCGCCGGCAACTTTTGTGCTGGGTAAATTCGGCGGTCACCAGGGTCGCTCGCTGCGTCAGTTGGATGTACTACGATGGCATAGGGTGGAACAATCTGAGGTGCAGGCAGCCGTCGAGGAGCGCGAACAAACGCCACTGCATAATCGTCATATTCTCCGGGTTTTGCTTGGCCCGCATGCGGCCCCTGATTTCTTCACCGAGGCTTGGATAGAAGAGTTATTCAGTATTCGCTGGCAGATTGATCACAACTCCAATCGCACAGGTATTCGACTCAACGGCCCAGCGCCAGAGTGGGCGCGTGGAGACGGTGGTGAAGCCGGCCTGCATCCGTCAAATATCCATGACTCAGCCTACGCCTTTGGCGCTATGGATTTCACCGGTGATATGCCAGTTATTCTAGGTCCCGATGGACCCTCCCTTGGCGGTTTTGTTTGTCCAGCCGTGGTGATCAATGCCGATCGCTGGAAACTAGGGCAACTGGTGCCCGGCGATGAAGTGCAGCTGCAGTTAGTTGATCAGCACCAGGCCACTGAAATCAGTGAGGCGCAAGCGCAGTGGATGGAAGATGCACGACAAAAATTGGTTGTGGTGCCAAGCCTAAGCCGAGTGAAAGAAAGCGATGCAGCACGAATCGTGTTGTACCAAGCCAATGATGTAAAGATCCGGCAGGCGGGCCAAGAGTGGGTGCTGCTTGAATTCGGCGAGGCGACTATTGATGTGGGCGCTAGGGTGCTCATCGGTGACTTTGCCAAGATCGTCATTGATAGTGGTTTGCCTGGCGTGGTGGAAATGATCCCCGGCGTGCGTTCACTGCTCCTGCGCTTTGATACCCAGCGATGGACCCATGACACCATGGTGCGAGCCCTAGAGCCACTGTTGGAGCAGGCTCGGACTAGCCGCAGCAGCACTGTCCCTTCACGAATTGTTTCGTTGCCACTGTCATGGGATGACCCTGCCTGTCATGAGGCGATTGCGCGATATACTAACAATGTTCGTCCGGACGCACCCTGGTGTCCCGATAACATTGAGTTTATTCGTCGCATAAACGGATTAGACTCAGCGGAGCAGGTCAAACAAATTGTTTTTGATGCCAGCTATCT
>JAYYHB010000184.1:0-4456 GCA_036157095.1 Pseudomonadota bacterium | reverse complement strand
CAAGCTCTACGCGCAACCCGAGCAACTCGTCGAGCATCTCCCCTTGCTGCGAACCCTGACCTTGACGCCCCAGCAGCTAAAGGTACGTGCAGAGGCGGTGATGGCCAATTTACCTGCGCGTGTGCAGGGAACAATCATCACGAGCGAGGCACAAATAGGCAGTGGCGCGTTGCCGGACCAGAACATTGACAGCGTTGCTGTCAGCCTCACCCATGACACGCTGAGTGCTCAAAAACTGGCAGAGGCACTACGCTACGCCGCAGTCCCGGTTATAGGACGACTTAAAGACGAGCGCGTGCTATTAGACATGCATGGGGCCGACCCCATCGACGAGTTAATCAACGTACTTACCGGCTTAGAGCTCTGAATCCGAGATAACAATGATCATCACGCTTGCAGGTCATGTGGATCATGGCAAAACCACCATCGTTCGTGCGCTCACTGGCGTTGACACAGATCGTTTAGCCGAGGAAAAGGCTCGCGGGCTCACAATTGATTTGGGATTCGCCTATACCGAGCACTTAGGCTTTGTCGATGTACCTGGCCATCAGAAGTTCATACACAACATGGTGGCAGGCATCGCAGCCGACCAACATGCCCTGCTGGTGATTGCAGCAGATGATGGACCGATGCCTCAAACCCAGGAACACCTAGAGATTCTGTCGTTGATCGGTATACGGCAAGGTAGCATCGCCTTGACCAAATGTGATCTGGTCAGCCCTGACAGGCTAACCGCCTGCTATGGTGAGATTCGCCAGCTGACAGAGCAAACCTTTTTGCAGGTGGCTCCGATCTTTCAGACCAGTGTCCAAGATACCTCGAGCTATACGGCTCTTGGCGAACATCTACGGCAACAAGCGGCAATCCACCAGCGGACTCAAGACGACACGCGTTTCCGCCTAGCAATCGATCGCGCCTTTACGGTCAAAGGCGCCGGACTGGTAGTTACTGGTACCGTGCACAGCGGCACGATTCAGGAGGGTCAGCAGGTATATCACTTCCCCTCCGAAAAGGCGCTGCGCGTACGCTCTCTGCGCGTGGAAGACCAGCCTGCAGTTCAAAGCAGCGCCGGTGACCGATGTGCGCTGAATTTGGTCGGAGCATCTCTCGAGGAACTTGGCCGAGGCGACTGGATCACCGAACAGCCAACTCAGGGGGCCAACGCAATCACCATTAAGCTGGACAGGGCGAGCTCTTTACGCCGACCGTTGAAACATTGGATGCCCGTGCATGCATACCATGCCACCCGTCATAGCACGGCACGCTTGGCACTATTTACCGCGGCACAGGGACAACAAACCTGGGCGGAAGTC
Source organism: Pseudomonadota bacterium (assembly GCA_036157095.1). Lineage (GTDB taxonomy): Bacteria > Pseudomonadota > Gammaproteobacteria > Pseudomonadales > Azotimanducaceae > UBA4421. The sequence continues at coordinate 3,143 of JAYYHB010000184.1, read as the reverse complement.
ATTTGCGATACGCCCATGGCATGTCATCGCGGGGATCGTCTGGTGTTACGTGATCAGGCGCTAGACGCTACGCTGGGCGGTGGCGAGGTTCTTTTTGTCAGCGCGACCCAAGTGAACCGACGCAACACAGTTGAACATCGCGAACTCGTTGCAGCCTATGCAGCCAGAGATGCCGCGGAGAGTTTTCGCACACTGATGCTTCAGCTTCGGCTAAATATGAATCTCTTTCAGCAGGTCTGGAATCTCACCGATAGCGCCCAGGCAAGCCTGCTGGCGGGGCATGAGACCGAGATCTTTGATGACCTAGTCTTAAGCAAGGCGCAGTGGCAGTCAACACTTGATCAGTGTCTCGAGACAGTCGAAGCAGCCTGCTCTCCCACAGCCCACAATGACCGAGGCGGACTTACAGTAGGTGACTTGGACGCAGTCGCAAAGCCGCTTCGGCAGCCCGCGCTCGACGCGCTGTTAAAAACGGGCGAAATTACCAAGCGCGGTGCTATCTACTTTATCCCCCGAGCCGAGCCTTCATTGTCCGCTGAGTTGTTAGAAACATGGAAGCAAGTCGAGCCACTGCTCGATCAGCTACAGGCCCCTAGCTGCGGCGACATGGCGAAGAAGTTAAACCGGCCCCTCGCAAAACTCGAGCGATCTTTATTGGAACTGGCAAAGAGCGGCCTCTTGATCCCACTCGGCAATCACCGCTTTTATCTCCCGCGGCGCTTGCAGGAGATAGCGGACGTTGTCCAAGCTATGACCGAGCAGACCGCGCAAGGCACAATGACGGTTAAGGACTTTAGAGACAGAACCGGCATCGGCCGCAATGTGGCCATTGATGTGTTGGAGTTTTTCGACAAAAAAGGCTTCACTCGACGGCAGGGCAACGAGCGGATTGTGGTTCGACCTTTTAGCCCCTAACTCCGCGACCGCCCGAGTAAAGAAGCGATTCAGCGCGATTGACTATCCGTTTCGCCGAGAGGCAGTGCCTAAATTTTCGTAGGTAGGGTCCACCGAGGCTCGCGGACGCTCACTAAGCAAAACCTCTACGCCCCTATCAATAGAGATGTCCTGAGCTTTTTGACTCGCAGCCTCAAAGGCTTTTTCAACCTGCTTGATGCTGAGCGACTTATCGCTTGAGGCTCGCTGTAAATTTGCCGTATTTAAGGGGCCTAAACTAACACCGTCAGGCATATATCCTCCGTAGTTTCCTTTGCAGTTAAGTTACACTCTCAAAGCTAATCGATAAATACCTCCTAAGACAAAAAACACGCGCTGCTTTCTAGCCGGACTTTGAATCCGACTTGTTTGTCGCGCCGCGTGGTGAGCCATATGACGAAAGCCAAAACCCATCTCGCCCGACAAGCCAAGAGTAATCTGTTGTTTGTCAAAGAGCGCGAACGCCAGGGCCCAGTTCCCACTTACATAAAGATCCTGAACGGTTTTGGCACTCTCCCCGGCCAACACAAAAACTGGGCGTTCAATACGCTCTTGTTGCTTTACTATTCTCAGATACTAGGTTTATCGGCTTCATTCGCCTCGCTTGCGCTCGGCATATCACTACTTTTTGATGCCCTGTCTGACCCTCTCGTCGGAGTCATATCAGATAACTATAGATCCCGTCTTGGAAGACGACACATTTTTATGCTGATTGCGATTTTGCCAACTTCGCTCTCGTTTTACGCCCTTTTTGCGCCGCCAGCCGGATTAAGCAGCGAAGGACTGGCCGTTTGGATGTTTGTTTTTACGGTGCTAACCAGAGTCTTCTTGACTTTCTTCGAAGTGCCTTGGACCGCGTTATCCGCAGAACTCTCGAACGATTACGAAGAGCGAACTAGCATACAAACATACCGAACCGCAGTGGGTTGGTACCTAGGCGCCGTTGCGACATCAGTTTTTTTAGTCGTCTTTTTCCCCGAGACCGAGACAGACTCTAGCGGTCTACTCACGGCGAGCGCGTACGAGCCATTGGCGCTCACAGTAAGCTTGCTAATGGCAACTTGGATGCTGATAGCAACAATCAGCACGATTGGCCAACTTCCTTACTTGAACCAACCTACAACGGCCCTTCGCAACTTCAGTTTTCGCCTGTTGGGTCAACAAATATTAGAGAGTCTGAAAAACCGAAATTTCCGACTCATTTTTTTTTCTTTTGTGTTGATCTCCGCAATAAGTGGCACAGGCCAGGTCTTTGATGTCTACATGCAGCTATATTTCTGGGAATTTAGTAGCGGAGACATGAAATGGTTCATCTTGCTATCAATCGTCGGTGCAACAGCCGCATTCGCAACAATTGGATACTTGCAAAAACGTTTTGAAAAACAGCAAATCGTAGTTGCGGCCGCCTGCTTTGGGATGGTTATGGGGATGATTAGGGTGGGTTTTAGGTTTCTGGGGATATGGCCAATAAATGGCGATCCCATATTGCTCCCAGTGCTTGTGTCGCATGCAATGCTCGTCTCGTACGCTGCTGCATTAGCATTTATAAGCTTGGCTTCAATGATCGCAGATATTGTTGATGAGAACGAACTTCGCACTGGCATACGTCAGGAGGGCGTTCTCTCAGCAGGCGCCAGTCTTGCTATCAAAAGTACTACAGGCCTCGGACTGTTTCTTGGAGGCTTGCTTCTGGAATGGGTAGTTAGATTCCCGGTTAAAACCGATCCAGGGAGTGTAGATGCGGAGGTGCTGTTTCGCTTAGGCATGGTCGACGGCATCTTGGTGCCAGCATTTACCGTCATTCCTATATTTTTGTTAAGCAGGTATCGATTGGATAGAAATGCATTGAAGCGAATGCAGCGCCAGATCCAGCAACGCAAGCAAAAACAGCTAGATCAAGCAGAAAATCAAGAAGCTTGACTGAGTTGCTCGAGCAAGTCCGCGGGAAAGGCACCGGAAAACGGCTCAATGCCGTGCTTTGCGCGCACATCCTCAATTTTCAAATGCCAATCCTGCTCCCATTCAATGGCCACGAAATCAGGCATCTCACACCCATGCACCCAAGCTTCCGCCAGATTTTGTAGCAAAAGTGGAAAGCCCATGGGTTGCTTGAGGTGGCTCATTGAACACACCGTGGTAAGAAACATTGCGGAGTAGTTATGGCCAAACTGAGCCAACTGGAAGGCGGAAATTGCCATTTCATGAAGACT
>JAYYHB010000183.1:0-4272 GCA_036157095.1 Pseudomonadota bacterium | reverse complement strand
GGCATAACGCAACGGGCGGACGCCCTTGTCCCTCTGAGCTGGGCGGATGGAATCATGATTGGACGAGCCGCTTACCATCAACCGCGTTTTTTGAGTGAGCTTGAGCACGCGCTTTACGACACAGATTTCCGGCTCGATGAATCCGCAATCTTCGATCGTTATGTGGCCTATATGGCCACCCAGCTAAATCAGGGGATCAAACTTAATGTCCTGACGAAACACCTGTTGCATTGTTTCAACGGTAGGCCTGGTGCGCGGCGCTATCGACAAATTTTAAGCGACTCGAAACGCCTCAAAGCCAACGACTTCGATCTCGTTTACGAGGCCCACAGTGCGCTTGGACCACACACCGCACAATCGGAGATTCGACTTAATGCTGGCTAAACTAAAGTCTCTGTTCACCAAGGAGCAAACCCATGACGATACTGAAATTGAAATTGATATTGCCGCGGCATCGCTCATGCTTGAGGTGTGCTGGTCTGATCACCATGTGGATGAAGCAGAGCTGGAAGCGATTCAACGCCTGCTGGTGGAGCTGTACAGCATCGACGCAGACAAGATTGCATCGTTAATCGCGGATGCCAAGACTCGACTCGATACCAACGTCGGCATGCACCCTTACACAAGTTATTTGCGCGAGCATTTAGACGAGGACGGACGATTTGAAGTGATATGCGCGCTTTGGCAGTTGGCGATGGCCGACGATCGCGTGGATAAATTTGAGGAGCATACGATCCGCAAGGCTGCAGATTTGCTGTACCTCAGTCACAGCCGTTTCATCGAGGCAAAACTCAGGGCTAAATCCGCCTAGACCTAGGCTTTGGACACGTCAGCCCTTTCGCCTGCTTGCTGCTCGCCCTCTTCTTGCTCTAAAGCGGCGACTAGGTCCTTGAACGTCTCTGCGTTACGTTCGTTCATGGTCATGAGCTGTTTGTGCGCCGCAATCACTCGTGCACGAGTGCTTTCCATCGCAAGGTCAGTCCCCGCGGGAAGTTCAATTCCCCTTGGCAGAGCCGGCAGCGATAGCGCATCGTATGCCGCGCGGTCTACGATCATGAATACGTCTTGAAAACCCATACTCGATAGCACTCGATTTAAATTATCGGAATCGCAAATAAGCGTCGGTACCCGCTGGTTGAGCTTTTTGACCCGAATCGACAAGCGAGCTAGGCAACCCAGAGTGGTGCTGTCAAGGTTTTCAGTCGCCTGCAGGTCTACGACCACGGCATGAAATGCGGGATCCTGCACCATGCGATCACAGTAAGCGTCCAGTGACGCGCACTGACCGACGCGTACGTCGCCGTGAAAACGAAGCACATGGGTACCTTGAAAGACTCCGGCGCAAATACTGCCCTGCAACAGCGCTCTCCCTGACTAGCCCTGAATACCGAGCGGATATTACGCCGATCTCTCCCTCTGTACAGCCAGCAAACTCACGTCATCGAGATTTTTTAACGACTCGCACAGACGGCTCCATATTTTGAGCGGCTCAGGCAGTGACTGTGACAGCGCTACCAAGGCTGCTTCTTTGTCGGCAAATTGATCCGCCGGCAAACAGTCCATTACGCCATCAGAAAATACCAGAAGCGTAGATCCCGCCGGAAATGGCAGTTGCTCCGATGCATAGCGAGCATCTGAGAATAAACCCAAAGGTTTGGCCTGCTGCTGAAGCAGCTGTGTGTGGCCATTGGGCCCGCAAAGAAGCGCGGGCGGGTATTGGGCGGCCATGCTGTAATGAAGGGTATTATCCTGGATATCGATTATGCCCAAAAACATGGCCACATGTTTCTCAATACCCTGACCAATCAGCGTTTCATTGATCCAGGCGAGCAAATCTCCAGGCAAGTGAAAGCTCGGCAGACCGAACTTTTGCTGCAGTTGCCAAGAAATATTCTTTAGCATCACCGTTAACAGCGCCGAGGAAGCCCCGTGGCCAGCAACATCCGCCAAGAAACACGCCAAGTAGCGATCCTGCAGCGGGAAGTAGTCGATAAAATCACCGCTCAGTATCAGCGAGGGCTGTACCCATCGCGAAAACCGGTATCCGGCCATGACTTTGTTCTGTTTAGGGAGCATACCCAGCTGAATACTCTGTCCCGCCCTTTGATCCTCTTGAAGCTCTTGTTCAAGGGTTGAAAGTCGAGCCGCCGCGTGCTGATCGTCCCCCTCTGCGCGCGGCCCTATTGCCAATTTTTGCTCGACTCTGTTTAGGAGCGCATCAGCGCGCTCACGCAGTTGCTCAGCAGACATGCTTAAAGCCCAGCAATCCGCTGCACCGTTGGCTAGGGCCTGCAGCATTGCCTCGACGCTCAGTTCGCTTTCGCAAAAGTAAACGGGGGTTAGGCTTGGATGATGACATTCCAGCAAGTCGCCAATGGTCGAACAAAGGACCGTTGCCAGGCCTGCCCGCTCATCGTGGACCGGTATTTGCTGAGCGGATTCGACTAACTCGCATAGGAAACCTGCGGACTTCAGGTGCCGGGTCAACCTGCCCGACTTGGAAGCAGTAGCCAGTACATAGATTGCCGGCATGGATCAGGTGTCCGTCCAGTACGAGATGCAAGCGCATAACTTGCTACCTCGATCAGACAAGACCCACTCTTTGCTCCTCACGACGAATTTTCTCCTCCACACGTTTGAGCGATACCTTGCTCTCACTACCCACAAAGGCGGGCTTGGGTCGTTTTTGCAGCGCCAACGGCTCCGCAAATATCCTGAGCCTCAACTCCTGAAGCAAGAAGTGAAGCTCAGCATCGATCAAGGGATCATGCATCTGCGACATCTTGATCGCCTCAAGCCGCTGATGCAAAGGCTTCACCTGCTGCATCAACTGACGATCCTTGGGTACATGACCCCGCAATTGCCCAAGTCGATGCTTCAGGCCCTCAAGATAAAAGGGCAAACTCGGCAGGAAGCGCCACGGAGTGACCGACAACACGTTGCTGGGTACCAGAGCCTCTAATTCACCCTTGGCATCATCAAGGCTGGGTATCAAGCCAGGTGATTGCAGCCTCTCTATCAGTCCGACCAACTCAAAACGAAGCTTTAGCACCGTCTCAAAGCTCGCCAGCGTCAGCCCGAACACCTCGGCCAGATCGCCTCGATGCTCTGTCATGCGCTGCTCAAAGTCCTGCCTCGTGGCGGGTAGCGCTCGCCCGTCAAAGTAGCAGTACCATGTCACACTCAACAGCAACTCCTCCGCGAGTAACTCCGCGTTACCGAGGGAGGCAAAGTAAAGGCCAAGCTGCTTCCGTTTATTAAGTTCGCGTCGGAAAAATTGGCCGGGCTTACCCAGCTTATTTAGCGCAAGTTGCGCATAGCCGTGTCGGTTGGCAATATTTCGATCGACGGCTGAGGCGAAGACCGTCAGGTTGACGGAACCCCCGCTGCCTTTTTCTCCCCTTGTACCGTTCGGCCTGCAAAAGCTCAGCCCTGGAAACCCAACCGTGGGACCGCCGGACGTTTGCGCGACGATATGATCCGGCAATTGCTCAGGAAACGCCTCGATATCGGCTTGCTCATAGGCTGAAAAATCCGCCGCAGTGGATTCCAGTTTATTCGCCAGCTTGTCCTTTATCTGCTGTAGGTCTCTGTCGGCAGCGAGTTCCTTCGCGTGCTCGTCGACAACTGCACACCGAATACGCAGATGCTCCGGGAGACGACCCTTGTCCCAGTCCGCTGCCGTAACGTCAATACGATGAAGATCGCGTAGTAACTGGGAAAGCACGGTCAGCAGCCGCCCTTGCCGATAGGTTTGAGGCCGAAGCAGTCGCTCGGTCAGTTGTGGCATCTTATCCGGAAGTGGTGCTAACAATTTGCGCTTGTTTTTAGGCAGCGACCGCAGCCAAAACTCAACCACACCAGGCAGCATCCCGGGTACCGACCATTCTAATAACTCTGCGTTGATGCTCGGTAACACGCCCACAGGGATAATGATAGTAATACCGTCATCAGGCTGCCCGGGAGCAAAACGATACTTCAGGGGCAACTCAAGGTCTGATACCTGCAGGTAGGATGGGAAGTCAGTCTCCTGCAGGGCGATATCATCCCGCCGCAATAGGGCCTTCTCGTCAAAGAAAAGCGCTCTCTTGCGCTCGCTTGTGAGCTTTTTAAACCAGTGCCGCAAATCGCTCACACGGCAAACATGCCGAGGAATCAGCTTGTCATATTTGCCAGCAAGATCTTCTTCACTAATCAGCAGATCTCGCCGCCGACCTTTGGCCTCGGCGTCGAGTATTTGCGCGGCCAGCTCAAGGTTGTGGCGCAAAAATG
>JAYYHB010000182.1:0-2631 GCA_036157095.1 Pseudomonadota bacterium | reverse complement strand
GGTTCCCCCGTGCTGGCCAACAATATTCTGAGAAATGGAAAGACCTAATCCAGAGCCCTCACTGCGACCGCTGATCATGGGAAAGAATATTCGGTCGATAAGATCTACCGGAATGCCGGGGCCGTTGTCAGTAATACTCAGATGCATAATTTGCCTGTGGCGCACCGACCCAATGGTGAATTGGCGGACGACGCGGGTCTTAAAAACGATGCGTGCGCGCTTGGTTTGCTGCAGCGCCTGACAGGCGTTGCGGGCGATATTCAAAATCGATTGGATTAGCTGATCCTTACTGCCCTGAACCGGCGGCAAACTAGGATCGTAGTCTCGCTGCCACTCAAGGTCGCTGTAGAACTCACCCTTTAAGAGGTGGATAACACGCTCTATGACCTCGATTAAATTGACTGGAGCAAACTGCATGGGTTGCCAAGGACCCAGCATACGATCCACTAGGTCTCTCAAGCGATCTGCCTCGCTGATAATAACGTTAGTATATTCTCTTAGCTCGGCCTCTGGCAGTGCACGTTCAAGCAGCTGAGCTGCGCCGCGGATTCCTCCCAAGGGGTTTTTAACCTCATGGGCTAAGCCCCTTATCAGGCTGCGCGTAGTAATTTGCTGTTCATCGGTGAAGCTACCCTGGCTGATCGAATTGATGCGGCTGGTTGGGTGCAGCTCCAATAGCAGGCCTTTTGGGGTCTCCAAGTTAGAAACGGTCAAGTCCAACTCTTCCACCGTGCTCTCGGGCAGCTGCAGATTCACATTGCGCGCGGTAAAGGGCTGGGCATCAGTCACTGCTTGGCGCAGTGACGCGATAAGCTCATCGTTACGCAGCAGAAGATCGGTTAGGAGGGTGCCAAGGACAGCGTTGGCAGACACATGAAGCAGGTCTTCGGCGGCGCTGTTTAGTTTTTTCACCGTAAACTTTTCGTCCAAAACGACGACAGCTGTAGTCAAACTGCCTAGCAAGTGCTCGGCGAGCTTATGGTTGTTTGCTGGGCGTTTTTTGATCTGATTCATCGATGTCTGACAGTTATTGACCTATTTCGGCCTTCTAATGTGTTAGAGCTTGAGCAGGATAATCGCGCCGCTGCCTGCAATGAAGGCGTAAAATCTTTGCCGGTCCTCGCCTCGTATAGCAAGTACTCTCTTGCGCCTAGTGTCCCAGTCGCGGTTGAAGTACCTGTCCCATTTGACCAAATCCAAGCCATGCGCTAGAGACTCAATTGTTGATCAGTTTTCGCCACAATAGTGCAGCCGCCAACGCGCCCGGTCATGAATAACAGTCAAAAAAAGGGGTATCGATTGGTGCCGACACCCCTCTCAACTCACCATTGTCTAGCTCTCTCCGAAAGCCCTAAGTCTCTCGGGAGAATCGCCATGGCCGGGGTCGGTTATGCCAGGGCCTCTTTGGTGGTCTTGACGATGGCCGCTGCGACTTTATAAGGATCAGCATTTGATGCAGTTCGTCGATCTTCCAAGCGCCCAACCCAGCCGTCTGCTGCAGTGCTGACCGGGATCCGGATCGATGCACCGCGATCTGATATGCCATAGCTGAATTCGTCAATCGACTGAGTCTCGTGCTTACCGGTTAAACGCTGGTCGTTGTCAGCTCCGTATACACTGATGTGACGCTGAATATTCTTGCCAAATTCTTCACAGATTTTCGTGAAGATTTCTTCCTTGCCTTCTGTTCTCATCGCTCCATTGGAGAAGTTTGCGTGCATGCCCGAACCGTTCCAGTCCAGATCTCCGAAGGGTTTTGGATGCCAATTAATGGCATAGCCGTACTTCTCACCCGTGCGCTCAAGTAGGTAGCGCGCAACCCAAATCTGGTCGCCGGCTTCTTTGGCACCCTTGGCGAAAATCTGGAATTCCCACTGGCCGGCGGCAACTTCCGCATTGATGCCTTCAATATTTAGGCCTGTTTCAAGACACAGGTCGAAGTGCTCTTCAACACAGTCACGACCGTGGGCGTTAGCCGCACCAACCGAACAGTAGTATGGGCCCTGAGGTCCAGGGTAGCCGTTCGCGGGGAAACCCGGAGGTAACTGCGTATCCACATCCCACAAGAAGTATTCTTGCTCAAAACCAAACCAGAAATCGTTGTCATCGTCATCGATAGTGGCGCGACCGTTGGAGTCATGAGGTGTACCATCTGCATTTAACACTTCGCACATGACGAGGTAAGCGTTCTGGCGATCAGGGTCTGGGTAAATGGCGACTGGCTTCAACAGACAGTCGGAGCTGCCGCCGTCGGCTTGCTCTGTTGAACTACCGTCAAAAGACCATAGAGGTACCTCCTCTAGTGCGCCTGAGAAGTTGTCCTTACTCATCTGAGTTTTGCTTCGCAGGCTTTGCGTTGGCTGGTAGCCGTCCAGCCAGATGTATTCTAGTTTCGATTTCATGCTTGGTTTATCTCCTTAAGTAAAGGTACCCGTGGATTGTCGCAGGTATGTACGTGTTGCTACCAAAGTAACGTCAATATCAGTGCATAATCGCCAGGAACAGGTAGCAAGCTTCTTTCAAAAGCTGCGCAAGATCACGCCCTGAACCAAAAGGCAGCAAAATGTGTGCCATGCTCGATTACACGTAAGCCATTGAATTTTAATGGCTTATCCACCATTTCGAAAAAAA
>JAYYHB010000181.1:0-4324 GCA_036157095.1 Pseudomonadota bacterium | reverse complement strand
GGCGAGGGTCTCGTCGTCTACGGTCACCCCGCGCTTCTCAGCTTCCTGCAGCTGGATGTTCTCGATGATCAAGCGCTCTATGATCTGATTGACCAACACATCGCCGGGGGGCAATTGCACATTGTTGTCGCGCATGGAGCGGCGCACGGTTTCAAGACGCGCTATCAACTCGCTGGCGAGTACAACGTCGTCATCTACAACCGCGACAATGGCTTCGAGCCGCTGATAGTCTGCATTAAGGTTAAATGACAGCATCGAGAGCAGCGCCACTGCGCCGAAGTTACGCAGTCGAGCGCTGGCAGCAGCATGGTACGCCGTGATGAGTTTCAGCCTTTGCATAATTTCCTTTTCCTGATGTGTCTGTATTTGCGGGTAAGTCTTCGTCAACGCCCGCCAATCAATACTAACGGCGATCCCAAGGTGCACCGTAACCGTAAATGCTGCGGCGCAAAAAGGTCTCTACCTTACTGCCGATACCCGCAAGTCCTTTTAACTCAACTTCTAGGAGCAATCCTCGATCAGTGCGCAATTCATTGGCCGGCAAGAGCGCCTGCGGAATGCCAAAGTCCCTATAGCTCGGATTCTCCAAATACTGCCGAGCGATCAGTCTAAGCTTTATGCAGCAGTCGTCGTATTCCAAACCCATAAATGCTTCAAGGCTACGCTCGCTCTCTAAATCGTAGTGCCAACGAGCCGTGACTGCTAGATGCTGGCTTAGCGGCGCATAAGTTGAGAGTTCGACTTGCCTAATGTTCAGCCAGTCGCGCTGGTTAAAACCAAGATTATAAACTCTCCGCCCGGATCCGCGCAGGTGTACCGAGCCACGTAGCTCTTCCCACTTGCCCAGGTCTCTGTGCCAAAGCTGCCAGCCACGCACCTGCACTCTAGGCGAAAGCTCAACGGTTTGTTCCGCTGCGACAAGATCCCCCGCGCTAATATCCACTCGCTCAAGCAACTGAACACGCGGACTCGACAGATGTTGTAAGTAAGCTAGGCCAATCGCGGCTCGCTCGCGTCCCTTACTATCAAGCAGACGACTTGTCGCGGCCAGGGTCATACTGTCTGCGTCTCCAATGCGATCCAAACCTACATATCGGTTGTCTGCAAATAGAACACCAAACGCCATGCTGCGCGGGACGCTATCAAACACGGGTAGGGCATCTTGATCCTCGTAGCCCTGATACAGATAAAAAAGGCGGGGTTCTAGAGTTTGAGTCCACTGACGATCACCGAATTCGAGGTCGCGCTCGAAGAACAAACCAGTGTCCAGGCTGAAGAATTCGACACCCCGATCGGGCTCTCGCTCTATGCCCGTACGCCCTAAAACCCCGCTCTGCGCCAGTTCGTCGAGATCGTACTGAGTATATTTATAACCGCCCCGAAGCGCCCAGTAGCCAGCCTGGGAATCTCGACGGAAACCGATAGAGGGCTCTAGATGAGTCCGACGGCCCTCGACATTGGACATAACCCGGTGCACGTTGGACAAACGCCCTAAGCGCTGGCCAAACGCGGCGACTTGTGCCCTTAGCCCCCATCCGAAACCTAGTTCAAAAGGATTGCTGCGATAGTCCAGCAGGAGCGCTGGGCTTGCTTTGTAGTCCGAGATGTTCAACTCGTCCAAACGCTGAAAGCCCACGGTTTGCAAACGCAAATCTAGGTGATCGGTCACGTAGGCGACCTCAGCAAACTGCTGTAACGCTGTCGGGCTGGTTAAGCCTACATAGGAGTCTAGGTCACGGAAAAAGTCTCTGTCGCTACTGCGTGCAAAATCGATGCGCGTGCTCAGCGGACCAATCTTCCCCGCCTGCTGCAGCGCCAACAACCAGCGATCTGCAGTCTCAAACGAACCTGCAACACGATCACCGCCCAGGGCCTTATATGTATCTCGATCGAAGTAACCGTTGTATAGATCATCCGAGGACAAAAAAGACCCGGTTACTTCAGCGGCCTGAAATTGATCGGCATAGTTCAACTGGCCGTCGACACCAAGACCGCGACGACTGATCCAGCGAGGCGCCACGGTCGCGCTAAGGGTCTCATCAATGCTCCAATAATAAGGAAACGAAACCTCGAGACCATCCCGACTACTTATGCCTCCGGTCGGTACTTGCCAACCGCTGGCGAGGCTGCCGTCCATGGAGACCCGCAGGCGCGGCAAATAGGCGACGGGAATAGACTTAACTTTAAGCACTGCGCCCCTGGCCTGGGCATATCCCTTATCCTCATTAATCTCCAACCGCTCAATGCCAAGGGACCAGCCTTGGTTACCTGGCAGACAACGAGTTAAATCTGCCTTATTCAGCACCACCTGACCGGAATCGCTCTGAGTCAGAGAAGCCGCCGAGCCACGTAACTGTTTCTTCAGCAACAACCACTGCACTTTGTTAACCTCTAAGGTTTCTCTCTGCAGCCCGATCTTCGCCTGCTCACCTGCAACCACCAGATTTGACTGGGCTACTAACAGGCCCTGAGGAAAGCGAATTTCGCTATCCTCTTGGTCGAGCAGAGCGCTTTGCGCCTGCAGCAACCGCTGATCCTCGCGAATCAGCACGTTGCCCTGCAGCTGAATCTGTCCATCGCGCTTACCAGTAAGGCGGTCAAGCTCAGCAGTAATCAGGCGATCATGAGGGTCATCTCGTGTGTCAGCGGATCCATGACTGGGAGGCTGCAACTGGGCTGGCACCGCGTAACCTCCCAAACACTGGCCAAAATTCTCAGCGCTTGAAACAAGAGTTCGACGATAAAAGCGTCGCGCCAGGTCCATGGCTGAATCGCTCGAAGCCGATGCAGCAGATTCGATTTCTGCGTCGACCATCAAACCCTCGTCTGCCAACGCGTGTCCACCGAACAGCACTAGTGCGAGCATTACGGACCGCTTTAAACGGCATGAGAAGGAATTCATCGTGGCATGATAAAAGAATTGGCTCTGTGGATATAATCAATTCGTGCCGACACTCAACACAACAGCTCAATTACTCAGTCACTGGTGTTCGCAGCAGCTGCAGACTTTGTTCTCGGCGCCATGCCAAATCCTGGCTTATCCGCTGCGGGTCGAGGCCAGCCATCGCGAGTTCTACCGCCTACAAGATGCACTGTCAGACAGATCATGGGTCGCCATGTCGAGCCCACCAACCCTGGAAAATAACGAGCAATTTGTCGCCTTGGCAAAGCTATTTCACGGCCTTGGAACACCGAAAGTTTTGGCCGCCGATCAAGTTATTGGCTTTTTCCTCATGGAAGATCTAGGCACAGTCCATTTATCCGACGCTTATTTGCGGGTTGGCGCCGACCATACCGCGCTCGCGGACATTCTCAATCTTGCACTCGATGCGCTTAAGCCGTTGCAGAAGCTTGCTGACCCTCATATATCCCCCTACACAGAGGATCGGCTCATCAAAGAGTTTGACCTCTGCGCCGAGTGGTTTGCGAGGAGCCTAATGTCCATATCGCTGTCCGCTGATGACCATAATACTTTGGCGGCGGCTCGCTCGACCTTGGTTGACGCCATGCTGGAGCAACCACAAGTTTGTGTGCACCGAGACTACCATTGCCGAAACTTGTTGCTTTCGGGCGATCCAGGTAGCCCTCGCATTGGCATGGTGGACTTCCAGGATGCGCTTATCGGGCCAGCACTCTATGACGCCGCCTCTCTGCTTGAAGATTGTTATGCAGCGCACGACGACGCAGTGATATCGACGGCCCTGCACCGATTCGCGTCGGGGAATGAAGTGCTTGCCGGGAAGGCGCAAGAACAGGTTAGATGGTGGCACGATGCCTGCGCTATCCAGCGCCGTATCAAAGCCGTTGGCATTTTTGCGCGATTGCATTTGCGCGACGGCAAATCAAGCCACCTGCACTACATCCCGTCAGTGCTTGCACGAACGTCAGCGCTGGCTGCAGCTCATGACGCGACCCAAATGCTATCGCCCTTGCTGGGCGAGTGGGCAGAGCAGGCCGCCACCAATTCGCTTCTAACTGGGAATAACGCTTCATGAAGGCCATGGTTCTCGCAGCTGGCAAAGGCTCACGTCTGGCGCCGCTTACGAACAAGACGCCCAAGCCCCTGCTACTGGTACAGGGCAGACCGCTGATCTTTCACCTGCTCGATCAACTCGAGCAGGCAGGAGTGAATGAGGTAATCGTAAATATTCACCACCTTGGTGAGCAAATTGAGCACGCACTTACTCGTTACAAAGGTGTGCACCTGCCGATTCGTTTTAGCCGCGAAAATGAACTATTGGAAACGGGCGGCGGCATCAAGAAGGCATTATCGCTAATTCAGCAGTCCATGTTTTGGCTTTGTAATGCCGACATTTTCTCGGAC
>JAYYHB010000180.1:0-6831 GCA_036157095.1 Pseudomonadota bacterium | reverse complement strand
AATTCAGAAAGTTGTTTGTGGTATAAATCGCGCCGCGCGCGAGGAGGCTTCCGCCTGGCTCGGCGAAACAAAAGCGTTCCATTCGTCCGCTGCTAAAGCCGATGACATTTCGGGCCAAGGCCTAATGCGTAAAGCGCGGCAGTATAGACAACTTAGGACCGATAAAAAATTGCCTGCTTCGACACAGGCTCTCGGGTGCCGATCGTCATCAATACTGGTGGTCTCGGTCAGAGCCTGGGAAGCAAGGCAAATGATTAACCCGGAGAAAATAAAATGACAGTAAGTATGCGAGACATGCTGGCCGCCGGCGTGCACTTTGGTCACCAGACCCGATTTTGGAACCCAAAAATGGCACCCTTTATCTTTGGTGCTCGAAACAAGATTCACATCATTAATCTTGAGAAAACTCTTCCTGCGTTTAACGAAGCGCTTGTCGAAGTGCGCAACATGGCGTCGAAGGGCAAGAAAGTGCTCTTCGTTGGCACGAAGCGTGCTGCCGCAAGGGTGATCGCAGAGCAGGCGTCCCGTGTGGGCATGCCCTATGTGGACCAGCGCTGGCTGGGCGGCATGTTGACTAATTATAAAACCATTCGACAGTCCATCAAGCGACTGGTGGATCTGGAAACCGAGTCGCAAGATGGCACGTTTGACTTGCTCTCCAAAAAAGAAGCACTGCTGCGCACCCGCATGATGAACAAGCTACAGGGCAGTTTAGGCGGTATTAAGGAGATGGGTGGACTCCCAGACGCGATTTTTGTTGTCGACGTGCAGCATGAGCATATCGCGGTAAACGAGGCGAACAAGCTGGGCATCCCGGTCTTCGGCATTGTGGACTCCAACACCGATCCGGCCGGCGTTGATTACGTCATCCCTGGCAATGACGATGCGATACGGGCAATCCGTTTGTACGTCACAGCATTCGCTGACGCTGTAGCGGAAGGCAAAGCTAATGTTGCAACGGACGTGGATCCGAACGAATTTGTAGAGGTCGACGAACCAACAGCTGCGCCGAGGGCAGAAATTTCAGAAGCAGTAGCGGCGAGTGTAAACGAGGCGTTCGCAGCTGAAGATGAAGCTAGGGCTGCGGAGGCAGAAGCTCAGGCCGCTGCGCAGGCGCCAGCAGAGGCTCAGGCAGCCGCCGCATCGCCAGCGGAGGTTGCAGACGAGGCCGTGCCAGCACAACCGCAAGCAGAAGTTTCTGACGCCGATATTGATGCTGCCGAGGAGAAGGAGTAACACATGGCGATTTCAGCTGCGATGGTCAAGGAACTGCGCGAGCGCACTGGCCTTGGCATGATGGACTGTAAAAAAGCACTGGCAGAAGCCGGTGGTGACATGGATCAAGCCATCGAAGACTTACGCAAGAAAAGTTCTTTGAAGGCGGCAAAAAAAGCTGGTCGCACGGCGGCTAATGGCCTGCTGGGTGTGAAATCTTCCGAGGACGGTACGCGTATTGCGCTTGTGGAAGTCAATATCGAAACGGACTTCGCTGCAAAAAACGAAAAGTTCATTGCCTTCGTGGGCAAAGTGGCGCAAACGCTATTTGACAGCGGCGACATGGAGTCAGTGACTCAAACACTCAATGCCGAGCGTGAAACGCTGGTTCAAGAAATCGGTGAAAATATGGCGATTCGCAGAGGCGCCTTAGTGAAGTCCGCGTCAGGTGGCTTGAGTTACTACATGCATGGTGATCAGCGCCGCGGCGCCATTGTTCAGCTTGCGGATAGGCACGATGAACTCGGCCGAGACTTATCAATGCATGTTGTGGCGATTAACCCCATGGTCGTCAAAAGCGATCAGGTTGCCGCAGACGTTCTCGACAAAGAACGAGAAATCTTCATGTCTCAGGCTCTGGATAGCGGCAAGCCTGAAGAGATTGTGGTCAAAATGGTCGAAGGGCGAGTGAAGAAATTTCTGTCTGAAGTCAGCCTCTTAGACCAACCCTTTGTGAAGGACGGCAATACTAAGGTAGGAGCCCTGGTGAAGCAGGCCAATACGGAAGTTTTACAATTCATTCGCTATGAAGTAGGTGAAGGTATTGAGGTGGAAGAGGCAGATTTCGCTGCTGAAGTCGCCGCCCAATTAGCCGACAGCGAATAAACAATTGTCTCGGTTTCTGCTCAAGCTTAGTGGCGAGGCTCTCGGTGGCACCACGGGCCAAGGCATCGAACCCACCGTCATCGAGCATTTTTGTCGACAAATAAAGAGTGCTGTTGATGCCGGTATTGAACTGGGCGTTGTTTTAGGCGGAGGGAATTTGTTTCGCGGGGTCGCGCTGTCTCAAGCGGGTATGGATCGAGTGGTGGGTGACCGCATGGGTATGCTCGCCACAATTATGAATGCCTTGGCCTTGGGGGATTTCCTTACCAGAGCAGGAATCGCCAATCAAGTATTCTCCTCCACGGGCATACCAGGAATCACGCCGGCCTATGAGCGTGACCAGGCTTCTACTGCAATGGCTCAGGGTCGTGTTGTGATCCTCAGCGGTGGCACGGGGAATCCGCTCTTTACCACTGATACCGCAGCATGCCTTCGAGGAATCGAGTTGCGAACGGACGCGGTGCTTAAGGCGACCGATGTAGACGGCGTTTACAGCGCGGATCCCAAAAAAGATCCCTACGCCACGCGTTACTCGCAGATTACTTTTGATCAGGTGCTCGAACAGCAGCTAGGCGTGATGGACCTCACAGCTATGGTGTTGTGTCGTGAAAACGCTATGCCAATTGTGGTATTCGATGTCAGTGCGGAAGGCGCACTGGTGGCAATTAGCCGCGGGGAAGATGTGGGGACTCGTGTTCAAAATGTTCCTGTCTGATTCCAGAGCCCTTGTTTATCTGAACGTTCGTTTTCCGGATTTATGCAACAGACACCGTAAGGTTAGCCGGCGAAGATTGGATCAACGATGACTTTGTGGCATCAGGTAACGCAACTGCCTATCATCAGAGCCCTAGGGGAGTGCGGTGAGAGCAACGGGAGATGGTATCGACCGCTGCAGGCAAGATGCGCAGATGAGATTTGGAATCACTCATGATTGACGAATTTTTACAAGACGCCGACGAGCGGATGGGTAAAACCCTCAACGCTTTGGCGAATACCTTTGGCAAAATTAGAACAGGTCGTGCGAACCCGTCACTGCTAGATGGTATTACCGTTGACTATTACTCAGTGGCGACCCCACTCAATCAAGTGGCTTCAATTTCGGTGGAAGACGCGCGTACCCTGCTCCTAGCCCCCAGGGAGAAACCCTTAGTGGTGGAAATTGAAAAGGCCATCCTTCGCAGTGATCTCGGTGTAACACCGGTAAATAATGGCGAGGTGGTGCGCATCCCGTTGCCACCTCTGACAGAGGAAAATCGCCGGGACCTGGCAAGGCAGGCAAAAGGTGAGGCTGAGAATAGTCGCGTCTCCATTCGCAACATTCGGCGCGATGCGATTGCCGATATTCGCGAATTGGTCAAGGAAAAGGAGGCGTCAGAAGATGATGCCCGTCGCGGCGAGGAGCGCGTTCAAGAGCTAACGGACCGTCGTATCGCTCAGATTGACAGCTCCTTGGCTGCTAAAGAATCGGAATTGATGGAAATCTGAGCACCAACATCTGTTCATGCAAGATTTATCGAAAGATCCCAGCCAGCAAGCCTTTGTCGGCAAAGAAAGGCAAGATTTGGCACTAACAGACGATCATTTGGCTGACGTGAAGCCAGAGCACGTCGTGATCATCATGGACGGGAACCACCGCTGGGCGAGCGCGCGACATTTGCCGGGAGCGGCAGGGCATCGCGCAGGGGCCAAGCGCCTGAGGCCTATTGCCGAGGCATGCGCAGAATTAGGCGTCAAACATCTCACGGTATTCGCTTTCAGTACTGAAAATTGGTACCGCCCCGACGCTGAAGTAGGCCTGCTGATGGATTTGATGCGTCATGTCATGCGTACAGAGATCGATTACCTGCATGAGCAGGGCGTTCGTCTGCGGGTCATCGGTGAGCGGGAGCAATTTGCCGCAGATATTCAAGAAATGATGGTGAGATGTGAATTAAAGACCGCCGAGAATACGCGCCTAAACCTCTCGGTTGCTGTTAATTTTGGTGGCCGTTGGGATATTGTTAACGCCGCCAGAACCCTGGCTCAGCAGGTCGCTAGTGGAACCCTTCTGCCTGAGGATTTGAACGAAAACGCGTTTGCCAGCGCGATGAGCCTGACGGATATACCGGAGCCAGACTTGATGATTAGGACTGGCGGTGATCATCGCATCAGCAATTTCCTGCTGTGGGATCTGGCATACACCGAACTTTACTTTACAGATATTTTCTGGCCAGATTTTGATGCGGCTGCGTTGCAGGAGGCAGTCGCAACCTATGCGCAGCGAAAGCGTCGCTTCGGTCGGCGTCAGTAGTATGCTTCGCAACCGGGTCTACACGGCTCTGGGCCTCGCATCGGCATCAGCTATAACGATAGTTTGGGCGCCTGTTTGGTTGTTCGCTCTGATCTTCGGCGTCGCCTGCTGCTTTGCGGCCTATGAATGGGCTGCCCTGGCGGGCTGGCAGACACCGCGCCAACGACTTTTTTACGTTTTTAGCCTGGTGGCGCTGATGCTATTGTCGCTGACCCAGCAGGCTCTATGGCTCGATATCGTCACGTTGAGCTGCTTGGTCTGGCTTGGTGGTTTTGTCAGCATAATCCTGCATCCCCGAACATCGGCAATGTATCGAAGCCGCTGGTTTGTTGCTTCGCTTGGCTGGATTCTCTTGCTATGCGCCTGGTTTAGCCTGCTCACGCTAGTACAAGTCGACAACGGTAGGCTGTGGGTGTTTTGGCTGTTTCTCCTTACGACGGCAACCGATGTTGGTGCCTTTTTTTTTGGTCGAGCATTCGGGCAAAATGCTCTCGCTCCGCAAATCAGTCCGGGCAAAACAAAAGAGGGTGCCGGCGGTGGACTCGTCCTGGCCTTGGTTGTCTGTGTGCCACTGTTATTTTTAAGTGGGGCACTGGATTTTTATGCTTCCATAGGCCTCACCATCGTAATGAGCATCCTTTCTATATTCGGCGATCTCTTTGAAAGCTTGTTGAAACGTGTTTCGGGCATAAAGGATTCTGGTGCCCTGTTGCCGGGACATGGTGGCTTGTTAGATCGAATTGATTCGATTATCGCGGTTGTACCCTTTTTAGCATGGAGTGTTGCGTGATGGAGATTTTGCAGTATCCGCTAGCTTTTCTACTGCTGCTAGGCGTCATCGTCGTGTTTCACGAATTTGGTCACTTCGTCGTCGCCAGACGCTCCGGAGTGCATGTTGTGAGGTTTTCCGTAGGCTTCGGCAAACCCTTGCTGCGATGGTCAGATAAATACGGAACAGAGTTTGCGCTAGCTGCAATCCCGTTCGGTGGCTACGTGCAAATGTATGACGATCGTGATCCCGTCATCAACGCAGTTGACAATAATTCGATACCAGAGGGCGCTATTGGCTACACTGGCTTATCGCCTCTGTGGCGCATCGCAATATCCCTGGCAGGCCCTGCCGCGAACTTTCTGCTCGCCATAGCGATTTATGCGTTGCTGTTTATGGTCGGAACGCTTCAGTTCACGCCGACATTTGATGGTGCAAAGGCCGACACAGCGTTAGCAAATGCCGGAGGTGACAGACCGTTCGAGGTGCTAAGTGTCGACGGCGAGCCGGTGCAAAATTATCAGGACGTTGCCATGGGGCTTGGCGATCGTTTGGGCGAGAGCGGCGAGATTTTGCTCTCAGTAGTCGATCTTGAAAGCAGTCAGCGTGGCGAAATCAAGCTACCCATCGAACGCTGGCACGAAGGCGTCGGTGAGCCCGATCTTTTTGGCTCGCTGAATTTGCGGCCGGTACGACTGAGTATTGTTGGGCAGGTTGTTGAGGGGTCTGCCGCGCAGCGCGCGGGCCTACAAACTGGAGACTGGATTGTTGCTGTTGATGGTGAGCGTGTGAGCCGTTGGTCTGACTGGGTAGATCATATTGTCGACTCGCCAGGTCGTGCCATGGTGTTTGAAGTCCTCAGGGAGGGGCGGCGCATCTACCTGACGGCGGTAGCGGACAGTGTCACGACACAGAGCGGTGTTGAGATTGGTCGGCTGGGTGTTGCCCCGGTTAAGGAAAAAGTCCAGTACGGTCCTTTCGATGCTCTCTCGCTCGGCGCGTTGAAAACCTGGGATATGACCGTCATGACGCTAGCCATGATGAAAAAAATGATCGTGGGCAGCGTCTCGGCAGAAAATCTTGTCGGCCCGTTGGGGATCGTAAAAATTGCTGGTGATTCTGCCCGGGTAGGGTGGTATTTCTTTCTGAATATCATGGCCCTGATGAGCGTATCTTTAGGCGTTCTTAACCTACTGCCTATTCCGATGCTTGATGGTGGGCACGTCGTTTTTACCAGCATTGAAATGCTGCGAGGAAAACCGCTCCCTGATCGTTTGCAGATGACTGTGATGCAGATAGGTATTGTGATGCTTGGGGCCATAATGATTTTTGTAACCTACAACGATTTGACTCGACTGTTGTAGAGAGCACGTTTACCCTTGCGCCCACTCATTTCGTACTATTGCTGAATCTTGCAAATAGCGAACCTAGCGTGGCCAGTGCCCAGGGGGCCAGGGTTGGATGGTATGATTAACGTGGAACGTTATATGCGATTGCAGTTCTTGAAAATTCTTGCCAAGGCAGCATCGTGTTTCGGCCTCGCGGCCGTCCTTGGTGCTGGGTTTCTATCATCAAATGCCCAAGCGGCTGTGCAGTCGTACAATCTCAATGAGGGAACCGAATTCGTTGTCGCCGACGTTCGCCTGCAAGGATTGCAGCGTGTTTCCGCTGG
>JAYYHB010000179.1:0-2651 GCA_036157095.1 Pseudomonadota bacterium | reverse complement strand
ACCTCCCAAACCCCCCTGGATATGCCCATCCATATTGGCTGCAGACTTTGCCCGCTTAGGCGATGAAGTCTCCAACGTGCTGGCCGCCGGCGCCGATACGATTCACTTTGATGTGATGGATAATCACTATGTGCCCAATCTTTCCGTCGGGCCGCTGGTGCTCAGCGCATTACGCAAAGCTGGTATTGATGCGTGTGTCGATGTTCACCTGATGGTGAAACCCGTTGACCGGTTAGTAAAGGAATTCCTTCTTGCCGGCGCAGACTATATAACCGTCCACCCTGAATCGACTGAGCACCTGCATCGAACTCTCTCCATGATTCACGACGGAGGTGCCAAGGCTGGATTGGTTTTCAACCCAGCGACCCCCCTCGAAGCATTAGAGCCGGTCATCGAGATGATCGATCTGGTGTTAATCATGTCGGTCAACCCGGGTTTTGGGGGTCAAGCCTTTATCCCCTCAAGCCTTGAAAAGCTGCGCCAGGCGCGCGGCCTTATCGACGCCTGTGGTCGAGATATTCGCCTGCAAATCGATGGCGGTGTTAAAATCGACAACATTGGCGCAGCTGCCGCGGCAGGGGCAGATGCTTTTGTGGCGGGTACTGCGATATTCGGCGCAGACAACTATGCAGCCACGATAAGCGCCATGCGCGACGAAATTGCCGATACATGAACCGCATGCTGCGCCGTTACGATGCCTACCTTTTCGATCTTGACGGCACTTTGGTAGATACCGCTCCGGATCTCGGTCGAGCGCTAAATATCAGCCTGCTTGAGGCAGGATTCCCTAGCGTGACCGTCGATCAGGCGAGACAGTGGATTGGCTTTGGCGCGCGGCACTCAATCACTCAGGCAGTACAACATCACCGGCTAAGGCTCACAGAACCTGAAACAGATGCACTATTTGAACGGTTCCTAAGCTACTACGAAGCCCATGTCGCAGACTCGAGTACTCCGTATGAAAGCGTCATCGACACCCTAGACGCGCTGCATGACGCAGGTGCGAAGCTAGCCGTGGTGACCAACAAACCGGAGCGTTTTACTTTACCTCTGCTGGCAGCTCTATCTCTGGACGGCTACTTCGAGTCGGTGATCAGCGGCGATACCGCACCACAACCCAAGCCCGCTGCAGACCCCGTACTGCTGTGTCTAAAAGAGCTGAATGTGACTGCGGAGCAGGCACTGATGATCGGCGATTCCAGTGCCGATGTGGGTGCGGCCAAGGCAGCCAAAGTAGATGTGGCCTGTTTTCGCAGTGGCTATAACCATGGCATTGATGTGCAATCCCTAGAGCCGGACTTCGTCTTTGATCATATGCGAGAAATACTGTCGGCTAGCTGACGGACATTGGGCTTACGCCCCACCACGAATGCTCCACATCAACGAAATCTCATGTTAGCCTCCGCGTGAATTCGCAGACAAATTTAACGCTATGTCTTGTGTGAACCTGAACCGAAATGAGAAACGCTGGCGAGGTTGCTGGCGACTCTAAATGCGTATGAGGTTCAATGCCTATCTTGGCGTGATGGTGCCACAAAGAAGCCTCGGGTAACTCCTCATTTTCTTTCTGCGGAATGACACATGACAAATTCAAATCTTATCTATCGACGTGTTCCCATCGTTCACGAAGCTCTTGCAGATCTCGACACACCCCTTTCGGTTTATCTGAAACTCGCACGAGGCCCCTACAGCTATTTGTTGGAGTCCGCCCAGGGCGGTGAGAAGTGGGGTCGTTACTCCATCATTGGTCTGCCCGCTCGGACTGTCCTCAAGGTCAATGACCGTCGCGTTCAAGTGCTCACCGACAACGAGATCGTCGAAGAAGTTGAGACCGACGACCCTTTGTCCTTTATTGAAGCCTTTCAGGCGCGTTTTGACGTTGCCAACCTTGACCAGCTACCACGCTTCTTTGGTGGCTTGGTGGGTTACTTTGGCTACGACACCGTCCGCTATGTTGAAAAACGACTGCAGCCCAGTATTGCTGGCGACCGCTTAGATACACCCGACATCGTGCTCATGGTAAGTGAGGAGGTTGTCGTCTTCGACAACCTTGAGGGTCGCATGAAGATGATCAGTTTGATCGATGCCGACGACGTTGGCGCAAGTCACCAAATGCACCGTCGACTGCAAGAGCGCGAGGCCGCCTTAGCACTGCCTGTGACGGGCCTAGAACATGGCAATTCCAATCAAACCCTACGCGAAAGCGACTTCGTTTCTGAATTTGGTGAAGAGGCATTTCAGGAAGCGGTAGAGACCATTAAGGAATACACGCGAGCAGGTGACGTCATGCAGGTCGTACTGGCCCAGCGTATGCACATTCCATTTCAGGCGCCATCGATCAATATGTACCGCGCTTTGCGCAGCCTCAATCCGTCGCCCTACATGTACTTTATGGATCTTGACGACTTTCAGATCGTCAGTTCTTCGCCAGAAATTTTGGCTCGAGTCGAGGACGGTGTGATCACCAATCGACCGCTAGCGGGCACCCGCCGTCGCGGTCACACCGAGGAGGAAGATCTGGCTTTCGAGGAAGAGCTGAGAGCAGATCCGAAAGAAATCGCCGAGCATCTGATGCTGATTGATCTCGGTCGCAACGATGTGGGGCGAGTGTCTCAGGCCGGTTCCGTTGAGGTGATTGAACGCTTCGCCAT
>JAYYHB010000178.1:0-2657 GCA_036157095.1 Pseudomonadota bacterium | reverse complement strand
CTCGAACGCGGACAACGTGATGTTCCGACGGATTTACTTGCCGCTGCCAAAGTTACGGGTGGCGTCGACAAATTCCGCTATGGCTTGCTTACTGCTTTTGAAGATGATGTGGAGTGGCGCGCCCGTGATGCAAACGGTCAAGAATTAACACTCACTGAGTCGGGTCGAGACTTTGCGGTTGCGCGTATGTCTTATGGCATGCCGAATGCGCGATCTGTTGGTTATATGGGCACACTAGTTAGTGGAAGCGCGTATGACGCGGTTGTCCATAGTCTAGATGGGCATGCGCGAAACGAAGATGGTTCGTTTAAGGCCGATGCTCAGCTAATTATGAGCGATCGTGACGACATATCTGGATATGGAGCAATGTTCGATGTTCTTTATGCCAACAGCCCAACGCTGCGGCAAAAGTTTGAGTTGGACATCATGGACGAGGATGTCGATTTCAACGATCTGGGGTTCTTACTGCGTAATGATTACGTAAAAGCGAGATACGTTCTTCTGTACAATAAGCAGGATGTTTCGTCGACTCTAAGCAACTATCGAACCACGTTAGTCCTAAAGCATCAGCACAATCTTAGTGAAAATCAAATTACTGACAGCGCGATTTTGTGGCGCTCTTCTGTTGTTCTACCGGGTCGAAACACGCTTCGCGCAGGCATCGGTTATTTCCCAAAAAGATATGAAGATATAAACAGTCGAGGCAACGGGGCATATCGCACAGACGGTGGCGGCTGGTTCGAAAGTTATCTTTCAACAGATGCAGCTCGGACCGTAAGCTTTACTTTCGGCGTGGGGGGGAATCAGGAGGATCTTGGAGATTGGTCGTACAGAGGCCTGGTTGGTTTAACTTACCTCCCGATCGATCAGCTAAGCATCGCATTCGATTTAAACTTTACAGACCGTAGCGGCTGGATAGTGCATCAAGGCGGGCGGAACTTTGGCGCGTTCGATGCAAATGAGTGGCAACCTGCGATTGACGTGAATTGGTACATTGCTCCGGGCCATCAGTTGCGATGGAACCTTCAGTGGGCAGGGGTCCGCGCGACGGATAAAGGATTTTTCTCAATTCCACAAGGGGATGGCGATCTTGTCGCCGCGGTGCGCGCGCAAGATGACTACGACTTTAATGTCAGTCGATTGACCACTCAATTGCGGTACCGCTGGGAGATCGCACCGCTGACGGATTTTTATTTGGTTTATAACCGAGGTAATTCGTTACGGTTGTTAGATGAATATGACGTCCTGGATTTATTCGACGAGAGTTTGCAGGAACCGGTTATTGATACCGTCGTAGCAAAGCTGCGTTACCGCTTTGGGAACTAGATTGAGGAAGGGAGATATCGATGAAAATTAAAGTCTATGCATTAATTTCTGTGCTGCTGGCTTTTGCAGGGTCCGTCTACGGGCGCGAGATCGGATCCAGTTCGCCAGAACGTCAAGGATTTTCTAGCGACCGACTTGATCGTCTGACGCAGTTTATGGAGGCCAAGGTTGACGACGGAACCATGGTTGGTGGCCTGGGCGTCATCGCTCGCAATGGCAAGGTGATCTACAGCCATTCCTTCGGTCAGGCAGATCGAGAAGCCGGTCGCGTCATGGAAGAGGACGCTATCTTCCGCATTTACTCCATGACTAAGCCCATTACGGGCGTGGCGTTAATGATGCTTTACGAGGAAGGAAAATTTCGACTCAACGACCCTATAGCTCGTTACATTCCAGAATTGGCAGATCTGCAGGTAGCGCTTTCTACAGCTGGGACAGGTGTGGTTTCAGACGGCACCGTCAGCCGCGGCGTAGGTGAGGGTGACAAAGAGCTAGTTGGGCAAACGCGAAAGCCCGCCCGTCAACCGACAATCCGCGATTTGCTAACCCATACCGCAGGCTTCACCTACGGTGTATTCGGTTTTACCGAAGTCGATCAGATGTACATGAAGGCTGGCCTGATGGGAGACATGACGCTCAAGGAGTTCGTTACCACCCTGGGCAAAATTCCTCTGCAGTACGAGCCAGGTAGCCAGTGGCATTACAGTGTTTCTGTGGACATTCAAGGGCGCCTGGTCGAAGTGCTTTCCGGCACGTCGTTTGGAGAGTTTCTGCAGGAGCGCCTTTTTGGCCCGCTGGACATGCGCGATACCAGTTTTTTCGTGGGTCCGGATAAGCAGCCACGTGTTGCTCAACTTTATAAACCCAAGGGCGTGGATGCGGCCAACTTTCTCGCTCCTTCTGTGGAACCTGGATTAGAGGTGGCCGATGCTTGGCTTAATGCAGGGTACTTCGCTCAGCCGAAGTTTGAGAGCGGTGGCGGCGGCTTGCTGTCGACAGCGCGAGATTATTTGCGATTTTCGCAGATGATGCTCAATGGCGGCGAACTAGACGGCGTGCGCATTTTGTCACCCAAAACCGTTGCGCTGATGACCACGAATCACCTCGGCGATTTGCCCATGGGATTTGCTCGTCGAGGCGGGGGTTTCGGTCTGGGCTTTGGTTTGTTGTTGAATCCGGGCGACTTTGGAGAAGTCGGCTCAGCCGGGGAATACAGCTGGGGGGGCTTGGCTGGCACCCGATTCTGGGTGGATCCACAAGAGGACCTAATCGGTATTTTTATGGTTCAAAGCGTGCCGCACCGAACACGCCTTGCTGACGATTTTAGGGTA
>JAYYHB010000177.1:0-5010 GCA_036157095.1 Pseudomonadota bacterium | reverse complement strand
CATACCAGAAATAATGAAAAAAGATGTCGTGATAAACAGCCGCTGGGAATGGGGGCAAATACTCATGCTGGGGCTTGAGCGCATCGCGCTCGAGCGTGGGGCAGGCACAATTTACAAAGAGCACCGTGCAGGTTGGTCTTAGATCGCAAGTCGAACCAAAGGCTACCGTTGTGTCCGATCCCATGGCGGCTCGATAAACCCAGCTGCGCTCAGCTCAATTGATAGGCGGCTCCTCTCTGTCCATGGCGAATAAAAATTGGAGAAAAACTCACCCAGCTTCTCGAAAGGTAGCGAAAATGGGCCGGCACAGAAAAATTGCGGTCCAGGGAGTGTGGTCTGGGTTCGGTCGACAACATACATAGTGATAATGAACATGACACCCAGGCCGAGTATCAGTACGAAAAGCTTGGTTAGCAAAAGGCAATTTTCAGCAGCAGTTTTATCGATCCTCCCCGGTCTCGGTAAACAACCGTCGTTCCCCAAGCCTAACTGAAATACTAAGCTCGCTTAAACAAATCAAGGCAGACTTGAGAGGAGTTGAGACTACTTCACCACCTCACTACATTGTGCCACACTTCCAGATATTTGATTATTGAGCGCCTGTTTCGACACTTCTCTGCGTACCTGCAGCAACAAGCTCGCTAGTCGCTTAATGAGGGGTTCGGGTACCATGAACAACATCATATTACCGGCCTCAGGCCTTGCACTGGTTATGTACGCTGTGTCGTTCGCGCTTCTTTGGCGGCATCTCAACACGCGATTGCAGAAGTCTGGCGATGTTGTCACGGGTGCTCAACCTGCAGTCTCGGGCGTCGCCTTTACTGCAGCCACGATTGGTTTGATCTGTCAGTTGTCGGCAACTGCTGCTGCGCTTGTCCAAGACGAGCCGGTAATGCGCCTTAATTTGAGCCTGCTTGCGGTCACCAGCCTGGTAACCTGCGCGATTGTTGGCGTCACGGCAATCAGCACTTTGCGCGTGCGCGCAGACAATTTGATGCTTCTGTGCTTGCCGCTCGCCGCCCTTAGTCTGGGGGCCCTTAGCCTTTTCCCCCCAGGTAATACTCAACCCATCGCTTTGGACTCTGCGCAAATAGGACATATTTTGCTATCCATCATCGCGAACGCGGCCCTGATGACAGCTGCCCTTCAGTCTGTGTTGATTGCCTTGCAGGAGCGACGCCTAAGAACCCCGCGAACAGGGCTTATCGGATTGCTGCCACCTATGGAAAGCATGGAAAGTTTGTTCATCACAATGCTCTGGCTCGGTGTGGGGCTGCTGACACTTTCAATTGGTACTGGCATGTTTTTCTTGCAAGACATGTTCGATCAGCGCTTGGTGCATCACACGGTACTGACAACCTTGTCTTGGCTCGTCTACGCGGGTTTCCTGACGGGCCATCATTTGTTCGGATGGCGCGGCGTGACTGGTGTGCGCTGGAACCTGGCCGCTTTCGCGCTGCTCCTGCTGGGCTACCTGGGTAGCAAATTCGTGCTCGAGTACCTCCTCTAAATCACCCTAAGTTTTAGCTAACGAAAATGGACATAAATGCGTTTCCGACTAGCTACCTGTTGCTTAGCATCGGCATCATGATCTTGCTGTCCGCCTACTTCTCGGGCACTGAAACCGCGATGATGGCTCTAAACCGCTATCGTCTGCGGCACTTGGTCAAGAGCGGCAATAAGGGCGCAAAAAAAGCCGACACTATGTTACGCAGGCCCGATCGATTGCTTGGCGTGATTCTCGTTGGTAATAACTTGATCAACTTCTCTGCGGCGACGGTCGCCACCGTAATTGGATTCCAACTAATGGGAGATACTGGGGTATTGCTCGCCCCTTGGGTTCTCACGGTAGTGTTTTTGATTTTCGCGGAAGTTGCACCGAAAACATTGGCAGCTGAACGGCCGGAAAACTGGGCACTGAAAGCGGTATTTGTTTTAATGCCGCTGCAAAAGATTCTCATGCCTGTGGTGGCGCTGATAAACGTAGTCAGTAACGCCCTGGTGCGACCCTTCATCTCACGATCTGCCGACAGCGATGACCAACTCACCAAGGACGAACTGAAAACCGTTGTCATCGAAGGCGCAACCTCCGTAGGCGAGCGCCAGGACATGCTCACACGCATTCTTGATCTAGAGTCCGTTACCGTCGATGACATTATGGTGCCTCGAGCTGAGGTCGCGGCCATCAATATCGACGATGAGCTGCCGACTATTATGACTGCTGTAGCCGCGAGCCAGCACACCCTGCTCCCGGTCTACAAAGACAGTTTTCACAACGTCTTGGGGATCTTGCACCTGCGTCGGGTAGCGCGACTGATTTTGACCGAAGATTTTTGCAAGGCCGACATACTGCAGCTAACGCGCGAGCCTTACTACGTCCCTGAGGCAACCCCACTACATACGCAGCTATACAACTTTCAAAAAGAGAAGCAGCGTTTGGCGATGGTCGTGGATGAGTACGGTGATATTCAAGGCATTGTGACGCTTGAAGATATCTTGGAAGAAATCGTCGGCGAGTTTACCAGCGACTTTGCCGCCAACATGCCTGAGATTCTGCCGCAAGAAAACGGCAGCTATGTGATCGACGGTATGGCGGTAGTAAGAGATATCAATCGGGCGCTGCGCTGGAACCTACCAACTATTGGCCCCAAGACTGTCAGTGGCTTCGTGCTTGAGCACCTTGAAACCATTCCAGAAACCAACGTCTGTTTGTGGGTCGGTGAGTATCAGATAGAGACGCTGCAGATCAAAGACAACATCGTCAAAACGTTGAGCATTCGACAAAAGTCAAAGGGCGGGACCGGGAGCGAGTATCCCGAGGACCCCGAAGAGACAGCGCGCCTGGTGGTGTAGACCACTCGCTGCGATGCGTTTTGACTTAGGTCTTACTCCAGCGCCGATTCATGGCAGAAATTATGGCGTTTAAGGCCGTCGTCGTCGTATTACGGCTTAGACCGATCCCATAACAGCGCCGTCCCTCCTCGCGATCTTCAATCGAGACGATACATATCGCTTGGGCGTCGCTACCGGTGCCAATGGCAACCTCTTGGAAGCTCTGAATGGTCACGGGTTCGTTCAACGTTTCACCCAGCGCCGTCACAAAGGCCTCGATGGGGCCGGATCCTTCGCCGTCGATGGTCAGCGTGTTCTCAGACACGGCCACCCTTGCCACACAACGTTGATCCCGTTTACGACCGGTGAGTAAGTCGTAGTCTACCAGACGATACGGCTTGCTATCGACGACATAGGTATCGAGCAAACACTGGAAGATCTCATCGGTTTTCACCTCTCGATCAAGGGACTCAGTCAGCTTTTGAACATGACCACTGAATTCCACCAGCAAGTCTCTGGGCAGCGCTAGGCCGTAATGCTCTTCCAGCATGAAACCTACGCCGCCCTTACCCGACTGGCTGTTAACCCGAATGCTTTCCTTATAAGAGCCGCCCACATCCGCGGGATCGATGGGCAAGTAAGGGACTTCCCAACGACTGCGGTTCACCTGGGACATCCCCTTTTTAATCGCATCTTGGTGAGATCCCGAAAAAGCCGTAAAGACCAGCTCACCGGCATATGGATGACGTTCAGGCACTGCCAGTTTATTCACCGACTCTGCCACCTCACGAATTTTGGGCATCTGTCTAAAGTCCAAAGTTGGATCAACCCCTTGGCTGAACAAATTCATAGCCATCGTAATGACATCGCAATTCCCGGTACGCTCGCCGTTGCCAAACAATGTGCCCTCGACCCGCTGAGCACCTGCCATTAATCCAAGCTCCGTTGCGGCAACCCCAGTGCCCCGATCATTGTGCGTATGCAAGCTGATCACCGCGCTATCGCGTCGCGGGAAGTTGCGACAGAACCACTCGATCTGATCTGCATAAATATTCGGCGTACTCATCTCTACCGTGCTGGGCAGGTTGATGATAATTGGTTCTTCTGGCGTCGCTCCCCAAGTGTCTGCCACAGCCGTGCAAATATCTGATGCAAAATCCAGCTCGGTGCCAGTGAAGCTCTCCGGCGAGTATTCAAAGGTAACGTTGGATGAGAAGTCTTTCAGACCCTCGCGCACTAAGGCAGTACCTTCCACCGCAAGATCAATGATTCCATGACGATCCATGCCAAAGACGACGCGCCGCTGCAACTCGGAGGTGGAGTTATACAAATGGAAGATCACGTTAGGGGCGCCCTCGAGGGCTTCTACCGAGCGTTCAATAAGCTCCTTTCGGGCCTGGCAAAGTATTTGGATATGCACATTATCTGGGATGCGATCTTCATCGATGATCCGACGTATAAAGTCAAAGTCTGGCTGTGAAGCAGCAGGAAAACCCACCTCAATCTCGGCAAACCCAATTTCGAGCAGCAAATCCCAAAGACGCATCTTTTCGTCTACGCTCATGGGATCGACCAGTGCTTGGTTACCATCGCGTAAGTCCACACTGCACCATCGAGGTGCCTGGGTTAATACCTGACTCGGCCACTGACGATCTGGCAGATCGATTGCACTGAATGCTTTGTATTTGCCGAAAGGCATAGCGCCGGCGGCGCGACCGCTAGTTGGTTGACTGCTCATGGTACTCACTCTTTCTGTGCCAGCTCCGGCCTTTGCGTGTTTGCCGCTCGTGCCGTTCAAGTTAACTATCTTAACGAACATCCGACCCTGTGTCGGACTTCTTGTTGATCGACACAACTCATACGCAGGCGCCTGTCCTTAGCGAATTCTGCGGTTTTGGAAGTGGGATCTGGGAGGGTATCGCCCTGGGGTGTAAGTCTTAGTGCCCGTATTCGGGCAGTAGCAGCAGTTTTGATAGCGCATGCAAGGCCATCGCCCCGACGCGAGAAATCTCGGCTGAGTTCGAGGACGATGTGAATACTGCGATTCGCATCGCGCAACTATAGACCTCCAGCGCAGGTTTGCAAAGTCGAAGAATGACTACCCATTCAACCTGGAGAAAGTTTCCGCCCGCCTTTAACAGACAGGCTAACCTAGATGGATAAGGACTGCGTCGGCGC
>JAYYHB010000176.1:0-4298 GCA_036157095.1 Pseudomonadota bacterium | reverse complement strand
GCCATCCAAGGGTATTGCTGGCGGGGTCTCCGTCGATAAGATGCCTAACAAAAAAGTCAGCACCGAGCTGCCATGGCAGTTTGAGGGTGAAGATCCATATGGATGCAAACCACATGCGCGCATGGTTGTGTAAGTAGCCCGTGTTGATAAGTTCTTCGCACCACTCGTTAAATAAAGGGACCTGCGTCGCTGCGCTAATGGCAGCCGTGTAAACGGCGCTTTGTCGGCGGTTTTGCAATTGCTGCTGAAGCACGGCCGGGAGCTGCTGCTGGTATTCGGGCCAAAGCAGACGTCGCTGCTCCAACCACCCCTTCCAATAGGTCCGCCAGAACACCTCCTGGATAAATTTGAAGGCCTCACTCTGGGTGTGTTGATTCAGAACCTGAGAAATCACTTCGTTTTCGTCAATTAAGCGATGCCTCAGATATGGCGAAAGCAACGATACGTGGCCATGTCGACCAGAACCCAAGTCGGTGTTTCGGTGAGTCTGATAAGCGCGGCCAGCCTTGCTGATAAAAGCGTCAAGTTGTTGTAGCCCGTGGGCGCGGGTCGCTTGCGGTGGCCAAGCGGCCTGCTCAGGTATGGACCAGTCGCTTTCAGGTTCGTTTGTCCCCAAGGGTAGTTGCTGCATTCTTTTACCGATTTCGCTGAGACCTTATCTCGCGCACAATGCCGAGGCTTCGCCACTAGAGCATATTTTGTCCATGATTTGTTGAGATTGTTCAGCCCATCAAATGAGACATCTTTGCACCCATTCGTTAGTTTCGCCTCTGGAGACCGACGGACCGACCGCGCCGAGCTTTGGTGTCGGTCAAAAAGAACATTCATATGAGGATCTACCCGTGCAGCATGGAAAATGGCACTTCAAGCCCGAAGACGGCGGACATGTGGCGTTGCAGATGCTGCAGCTTCAGCCCGTAGATCCGATCGCTTACAGGATGAGTGACGTATGGGGTTACGATGAAGACGAGCTTCCTATTGAA
This sequence comes from Pseudomonadota bacterium, assembly GCA_036157095.1. Classification (GTDB taxonomy): domain Bacteria; phylum Pseudomonadota; class Gammaproteobacteria; order Pseudomonadales; family Azotimanducaceae; genus UBA4421. The sequence continues at coordinate 3,315 of JAYYHB010000176.1, read as the reverse complement.
CCATTTGATATTGAGATTCGCGTGACCGCCCCTACGGTTTTAGACGGATTGAAGATCTTTGCTGACGCTGTTCAAACATACATGCTAGAAAATTTCGGTGGCTATGCCAGAGAGCAATTTCTCGAACGCCTGGACTGGACGGATGAGTATGCCGAAGTCAGAGTGTGCCAGATCACGATGGAGGGGTAGCGTCTCGGCGCGGCCTCATACAAGGTCACATCCAACCCAACCCAGAACCACGCTCGCAAAAAAAGCCCAACGCCAGCTTGCATCCGGTTTTTAAGGAGCCAACGTAAGCTCAATTAATACGTGTCGTTCCGCGGCAGCGGTTAACTCTTCCTTGATCGGCTCACCTGCCTTCATGCCAACCCCAGAGAAAAAAGCACTCGCTCGGCTGCGGCGACAAAAACCTGCGAGCGCCTCGCGCTTGATGTTCAGATCCGATACGACCACTCTTACGCAGGCATCCTTTTGCCTACCGTGATGCGTGACTTGTATGCATCTCGCATCAATGAGGTTTTTCCACCAAAGGCCATTCATGTCCGTCATGCATAGAAGCTGCCTACCGTGTGCCGCATCGCCAAGCAAATAACTCACCGGAATCGCGTAGGACTTGCCACTGCGACGTCCTTTGAATTGGAGCACCATCACCTGATGGCTAAATAGCAAGTGAAATGGCGTCTTCGAGGCACCAAGTACTAGGAGATTGATCCAACGAAATAGCTTTTTCATGATCACAAATAATCGCGTCCTGCATGTGAAGCTCCGGCGTAGAAATAACTCGCAAAGTTCACAGCAAGTTCACGAGGTAACTCGCAATGTGGTGAGATGAGTGCCATCGAATCCGTTAAAGACACCCTCCGACCAAAATTTGAAGATCTCTTACTGCATTTAAATGGTACAGATCAGATGGCGGCTGCCGGATTTTTTACTAAGCTGTTTGTCGACTTGAATGCTGTCGCCTCGGAGGAGCAGCTGCTGGAGCTGTTCATCGAGCTGTCGACCACTGCGTTTCTTGGCATCTCTTTTGATGAACTCGCGCTTGCGCAAATCGACGATATCTTGATGACTGCGGAACAAGTCTCTCAAACTTTTTCGGTCACCGGCGAAAATCCTCAATAACACCCAACCGCGAGCAAGTCCTTTCGAGTGCCTAATTACTAAGCAATCTATGCTTAGAGTCGTCCCACATTGGAACTTCACCCACCAATCTCATACTGTTTAACCTACACCGGGGAGAGCGAGTGAAAGCAGTAAAATTTCTTGAAATTCAGGACCGTTTCGCCATGCAGCGCGGTCATCTGATATCGCCTACCATCGCGTATGAAACATGGGGTGTATTGAATGCGAAGGCCGACAATGCGGTGTTGATCTTTACCGGCTTATCGCCTTCGGCTCACGCTGCCTCGTCACCCACAGACCCGTCAGCGGGATGGTGGGAAGACATGATTGGCCACGGTAAACCGTTAGATACCGACCGTTACTACATCATCTGCATCAATTCCTTGGGTAGCTGTTTTGGTAGCACCGGCCCAGCCAGTAACAATCCTGAGACGCAAAAACCCTACCGTCTGGATTTTCCAGTGCTCACGGTAGAGGACATCGCAAATTCAGCCGCCCATGTTCTCAACGATCTAGGCATTGATCAGCTCCATACCGTCGTAGGAGCCTCAATGGGCGGTATGACCGCCCTCGCCTTTGCCCTTGAACACCCCGCTCGCTGCAAACGTTTGGTCTCGATTTCTTCCGCTGCCCGGGCATTACCACATGCGATCGCTCTGCGCTCGCTCCAGCGTGAAATCATTCGCCAGGATCCTCTGTGGCAGAACGGGCAGTACGACACCAAGGGCGATGGACCGATTATCGGCATGCGCCTGGCGCGCAAACTCGGCATGATCAGCTACCGTTCCGGTCAGGAATGGGCTGAGCGCTTTGGTCGCGAGCGCGCGCCAGATTTTACGGAGTCAGATACGCCTTTCGGCATTGATTTCGAGGTTGAATCCTATCTTGAAAGCCATGCAAATCGGTTTACCGGGTCCTTCGACGCCAATTGCTACCTATACTTATCCCGGGCCATGGATCTATTTGATGGCTTGGATCATGGCGGCAGCCTGACGGCGAGCTTCAGCAGCCTGCAGCTAGATTCCGCCATGGTCATCGGAGTGAGTACTGATATTTTGTTTCCACTAGTCCAGCAGCAGGCCCTAGCGGACGCCCTCGCGGAAAAGGTCGCAGACGTCGCCTTTGTCCCCTTGGACAGCCTGCAGGGCCATGACTCCTTCTTGGTCGACATGGATCGATTTAGGCCTGCCATGGCGGCCTACTTCTAACCGTCAGCACTAAGGCGTAATGATGCGCGTTGGTGCGGGTACGATGTCGCCAACCCTCGCCGCTTCAATCTGCAGATCGCGCAGTGCTTTTATGCAGGCATCAGCCTGGTGGGCTGGCACACTAGCCAGCATTCCACCGGAGGTTTGCGGATCGCTGAGAATCGCGAGACGGCACGGATCAAGATCGTCGGCAAAGCGAAAATCCCTGAGGGACAGGGCATTGGCACTTTGCAGAGAACTTGCAATATTGCGTTTCGCCATGGGCAGTGCCCCGGGCAGCACGGGTATATCGGCAAGACGTAAGGCTACCCCACAGTTACTGGCTCGAAGCATCTCCGACAGATGACCTAATAACCCAAAGCCGGTGACATCGGTCAATGCATTTACGCCACAGTCTTGCAGTATCTCAACAGACAGAGCATTACTGCTGTCCATACAGCTGACCGCCGCAGATATTGCGCCAGGAAAATGGATACCGCGCATCGCGCCCGCAAGAATCACCCCGGTTCCCAAGGGTTTGGTTAGGATCAATACATCGCCTACTTGAGCGCCAGACTTCCTGAGAGTGATCTGGCCTGGCGTTCCAGTAACGGTCAGGGCAATGCTGAGTTCAGCGCCCTCTGCAGAGTGCCCGCCCACGAGCGGCGAGCCATTCTTGTTAAGAACATCCACGGCCCCAGATAGTAATTGATAAAGCTCCTCTTCCATCATGGGTTCCGCCATAAGTGGAATCGTTACCAGTGCCAGCGCAGAAGCAGGCTGCGCCCCCATCGCGTACAGGTCATTGAGACTATGGTGGGCGCAAATTCTGCCCAAAAGATATGGATCGTCGATCATCGCGCGAAAGCCATCAACGCTGAGTAAGGTCGACCTCGTGCCGTGGTGTACCTCGGCTGCGTCGTCGCCAATGCCAAGGACCACATGTGGAGCGGATTGTGCAGGCAGTCTCTTTAATACCCGCCCTAATGGATCAGAGGCGAGTTTG
>JAYYHB010000175.1:0-5549 GCA_036157095.1 Pseudomonadota bacterium | reverse complement strand
CGTAGTTTCCAGGATCTACCAGACCAACAGTTGGTTGGTCATTTGGACGACTTTTTCAACATGCTCGAACGGTCCATGGACCACAGCATGCAACAGCCTATGGAGCAGGATTTAGAGGAAATTCGGTTGCTGGTTTGCGACCTTCACAAAGGCTGGGAAACGCTGCTTAAGCCCACCACCTCATCTCCGACCTATGGGGCTAAGCGCGGCCAAAGCTATTCTAGAGGACTATTGGCGTAGGGTTATTGGACGTTTTTCACAAGTATTCAAACAGACTCAACCGACTGACCTGCGCGAAGGACGTTTGTGTAGCCTCGAGACGCGTCATTTCTTGATTAAAGCGAGTAATCGCTGCCGTATAATCCAAATCCTGTTCATTGGACAACATACTCTGCAGCCGAAGACGTGTATCGGCATTGATCTCGATCTGCGTTTCAACGCTTTGAATCTCGCTACCAATTTTTCCAATGGCCAGTGCTAGACCGTCGTGTAGCTGCGTCACCTCGCCCAAAGCACGCTGAATATCCGATGCACTGTCACTTTGCAGACCGGTAATGAAGTCATCTAGCGCAGCGAAGAAACCTACCCCAGCCACAGTATCCGCCACCCCAGCATCGACCGCCGTCACTGTCATAGCGTTTAGGGTCGGCTGCGCTGTAGTAACGACCGGGCCATTGGCTTTTGCAGTAAATACAAGATTGCTGCCGGACAAACTCGCGGTATAGGCAAATTTATCGTAATCCTCATGACCGGTGATATCCGTAAGCAGGTCTTGTGTATCAAGCGGCGCTCCAGTGCCGCCATGATCGAGCACAATACTCGTGGTGCCATCGGACAGGGTTCGCGTCGCATTAAACTGGGTAAGATCAGCGACGGAAACAGTGAACGTCGCAGGGCTACCTGGCACGTTACGATCTGCTGAAGCAAAAACATCCAGGCCGTTACGATTTTTACCCAATTGCCGTGCGTCACTGACGCTGACCATGGTCTGCCGCGCATCGCCTTTGTACGCTACGCTGCCGTCCGCCTGGGTTTGAAAGGCGGTAACTTCAGAATTGCCGCCAGCAAAGACGGCATTTCCGTGTTCATCCCGTGTATTGGCGATGCTTAACAATTCATCACGCAGCCCTTGTACCTCAACCGCGATGATCTCTCGGTCCTTGGCGGACAGCGTCGCATTAGCGCCCTGTATCGCCAGCTCTTTGATCCGCACCAACAGATCAGACCCGTTGGTCAAGGCAGTTTCCTCAAGCTGATAACGATGCTTAAGCTGAGTCATCATACCTAGATAGGTCTCTTGCTTGGTGATCGCGCGATCTAGATTCTCGATGCTGGCGACTTTCATCGTATCGTCACTGGGACGTACAACGGCCTTGCCAGAAGCTAACTGTTCGCGGGTCTGCGACACCTGAGCCCGAGTCTCCTGCATGGTGTCGAGGGAGCGCTGAAAACTTAAGTTGGTGGAAACTTTCACAAAGACCTCCGTTATAGACGCAAGATCGCGTCAAACAGCTGGTTGGCAGTCTGCAGCAAACGCGCAGATGCCTGATAGGACTGCTGAAAACGAATCAAATTGGCCGCCTCTTCGTCTAAGTTCACCCCGGCAACCTGGTCGCGGGCTTCATTGGCCTGCTCATAAACGACTTGCAGAGCTTCTTGGGTTACCTGTGCCTGGCGCGCGGTACTGCCCGCTTGATTCAGAAGGCCTAGGTAGGCGTCGTGTAAGGTATCGTCGTTACCCAGAACTTTGGCGGACTCGACCTCAATCAGGCGCAACAAGTTGTCATTGCTGCCGAAGCCATCTTTGTTGTTATCGATCGTAAAGACATCGCCACTCTTCGGCGTGCCCGTCAGCGCTACCTGCAAATTCTGATACGCAATCGGCTGGCCTGGTACATAGGTACGCTGGGCCAAAACCGTGGAGTCCTGGGTGTCACGGATTTGATAAACCGAGTCGGAAGTAAAGGTCACCTCAAGGGTCGATGAGCGCAGCTGAAGCGGGTCTGTGGCTGCCCTGGTATAGCTGGCACTGAGCGCTGCTGTATTGCCCAAGGATCCCGTGGTGAAAACGACAAGGTCCTCGCTCAATGCCTTGGGCGCCTGCAAGGTCGTGGCAAACCCTAGCTTCGCCAAATCTGTCGCGCTACCGGTTTCCGACAGCGTCAAGGCAATGCTCCGCTCGCTGGTATCACCACTGCTGCGGGTCGCGGTAATATTAATACCCGCCTGGATATCACCAGACAGGTTTGAAAATACTGTGCTGCCCGTGCCCAGAGAAATCGTTTGGCCTTCGTATCCTTGAGCATTAGACAAAATAAGAGCGCCATCGAAGTCCAGCCGCGCTTCAACCCTCGTCGTCGAACTCCGGGCGTTGATGTTGTTCACCAACTCCGTCGTGTTTTGAATAGCAGTTGCGCTGTGAATGCTCACGCCGTTCAGGGTGAGGGAGCTCGACGCCGTTGAAATCTCATTGACAGGGATGCGAATTTCATTGTCTGCAGTGGCGTTTAATGAAAGTCCTGACGAACTGATCGCGCTGTTTAGCCAATTCACTACAGCGCTACTGGTGAGACTCGCGCCCGCGGCTAAATCCAATGCTGGCAGGGCCGAGCCATCGAGCTCCAACGCACCAGCGGCAATCACCGTCATCGTCGTCGCGCCGGTATTGGTTAACGCAGGCAGCGCTTTACCACTCAATATCGCTTCTGCGGTTACGACCGCACTGCCATCGTCGCCGGTTGTGATTAATGCCTTGGCGTGACTGCCCATGGACCAGGTCTCGCCGCGATAAGAGGTGGCTCCATTTAAATACGTATCACTGTAGGTGCTACCCGCGACAAAGCCATTTTGCTCACTGAGCATAACGCCGCGTTGCGCACTGGTTAGCGCGCTACCAAAAAGATGGCGGCCGTCTCGGGTAAATACCTGCAGCTGGGCATCACTGTTGACACCCTTGCTCATGCTCAGTTCAAGATCAGCAGTGCCAGCAGGCAGAATCATTTTTGCCAGGGAATAACTGGTGCTTACCGATACCGCCGCATCGTCGTTAACGTTGTTAACCAGCAATGCATCCAGCGCTGGAATCGTGTCACTCGCAGCCGCGCTGTCGACGAGACGAATCGCCGCGGTCGCGTCACCGGTGTTAGCCACACTCTGGGAGACTCGAAACAGGTCTCCTGCGGCTAACGCTTTTGGATCACTGATCGCCATCGTAATCGTGCGGGCAGGTCGTAGCTCGCCGGCAATTTTAATGACATCACCAGCCGTCGCGCTGCCACCAATGGTGATCGACAGTCCATTTACCGCTATCTGGGCTGGCGAGCCAGTGGAGGTTGTGCGGACGCCGGAGAGCGTATCCTCAACCACCCAGCGTGAATTTTGTTGATCGTAAGTCATCGTCAACGGGCGCAGGTTGGCGCCGGATTTTTCTGGCACTGCGATGCTTACCGTCGAGTTACCCTTGGCCATGCCGTAGTCAACGCTGAAGTCTGGCTGGCTCGTAAAGAGAGGCTGACCGGCTTTTTCGGCTAAGTCCATGCCCTTGGCATGGGCCGCGTTAATCTCGCTAATGAAGGTCACGGCGATGTCGTCTAGCTGGGTCATCGCTGGCCCGAGCATTTGATCGCGAAAGGCCAGTACGCCGCCTAATTCACCGCCAATGAGACCGGAAAGGTTGGTGGGCTCTGCGAAGGGATCGAGCTGTATCACCGACTTGCTGGGCACACCGTCAAGATAGCTGATGCCGATAGGTACCGACTTCTGTCCGTCCACTACGGTTGCATTCGTTATGTTAGTGCCAATGCCAACTGCGACCGTGCCGTTCGCCAATTCACTGACTGAGATACGGGTAATTTGCGCCATCTCACGGAGTACTTGATCGCGACCGTCTAACAAATCTGCAGGTTGCTTCGCCACATCCGAGGCCTTCGCCAAGTTCGTATTGATGCTGGCAAGTTGCTCCGTTAATGCATTGAAGGCGTTAATTTTGTCGGTTGCTAACTGACGGGATTCTAGGTCCAGAGAGTCCAACTGACCTGCCAAGCCGTTGAATCGCGCGGCTAGGGTTTGGCCATCGTTGATCACCTGATTGCGAAGCACCTCAGAAGAAGCGTCCACGCTAAGGGCGCGCAGGCTGTCAAAGAATCCTCCTAAAGCCGGGGTTAGGGACGCATTTTTGTTACCAAAGACGTTGATCAACCGCTCGGTATTTTCGATCAGAGGAGTCTGGGCATTTAAATCACTAATACTGACGCGCAGCGAAGACTCAATTTGACCGTCATAAGCACGGCGAACGCCATCTGCAATCGCACCACTGCCCAGAAAAAACAGGCCGTTCTTTGTTGGCAGCCCTTCTTGCAGTGCGAGGTCTTGCCGCACATAGCCTTCGGTATTGACGTTAGCAATATTATTACTGACCACCGACAAGGCCATTTGGCTGTTGCGAATAGAGGAACTACCGATTGAAACAAGATCTGTCATCGCTCACCTCGCGACAACGGTATTGACCTTCCCAGACGCTGCAGTTCATAGGCCCCATTGTTTTGGCGAAGCTCATATCCCTTGGATTTAGGCAGGGGTAGGGTGCCGCCTTCGGTTTTCGCCGCTGGGCTTTGGTTTAGCTGATTTTGCAGAGCCTGGGCAATGCCAAAAGTTCCGTTTGCGGAAAGCTCTGTGGACAATTGCTGATCGAACATCGATTCGTAGGTTTTTGTCGTTTCCGAATCAAGTAAGCCCGAGCGGTCCGTCGCTTCACGCATGGATTTGAGCATCATGTTGATGAAGATGGCTTCAAACTGCTGGGCGACTTCCTTGGTGACTTTTTCGTCACCCTCTACCGCGCCTGCACGCATTTGTGCCAAGCCGGCAAAGTCCAGGGCATTGGTCATGCGTGGATCTGGTGTAATCGAGTCAGACATGGAATTAGATCACCAACAGCTCGGCGCGCAGGCTGCCAGAGCTCTTTAAAGCTTCTAGAATGGCGATTAACGACGAGGGGCTAGCGCCGACCTCGTTCACGGCCTCGACGATGTCGCGCAGATCAACCCCGGGTTGAAAGAGAAACATCGGGTTGGCTTCTTCCACCACTTCGATGTCGGCATTTTGCACTTCAACCGCCTCACCAGCGCCGCCAAACAGGCCTGCTTCAGGCTGCACAACTTCGTTGGTGGCTGAGATAGAGACCGACAAACTGCCTTGAGTGACTGCCGCAGCGGTGACTTTTACGGTGCGGCTAATGACAACCGTACCTGTCCGAGAATTGACCACGACCCGCGCCTTGGGCTCACCAGGTATGACGTCGATATTTTCGATCATGCTTAAGAAACTTACCCGTTCCGGCAGGCCGAGCGGAGCACGTACAGCAACAGATCGAGCATCCAGCGCGTTCGCCGTGCCGATACCAAATTTATCGTTAATCGCGTCAGAGATAGCGCTAACGGTTGTGAAATCGGTTTGGTTCGTATTCAACACTATGAATTCCGAATCACCGAAAGGTGTATCAACAGCCCGCTCCACAATAGCGCCATTCGGAACGCGAGCGGTTGTGGGGA
>JAYYHB010000174.1:0-6571 GCA_036157095.1 Pseudomonadota bacterium | reverse complement strand
CACTTGCCAATTCCTGGAAGCCACCCGACAGCGTAGAGTCTATCCATCGAGGGACGTGGCGTGAAGAGCGTGAAACTGTTCCAACACTAAATATATTTCACTCGGAGACTTCGATGAAAAACCCCTTCAATCAATCTTCGGCGCTGGTTTTGACATTGCTTGGCGTTGCGATTTTGTCTGGCTGCCAGCAACCCGAGAGCGACATGTCCGAAAAGTCATTTGATGCAACATCTGATGTGGAGAGCGCAAGTTATCTAATCGGATTCCGTCAGGCGCAGAATAGTCAAGCTCAGGGCGGTGACGTGATCGATATGCAGGCCTATGGACTGGGTGCCCGCGATGCCATCGCTGGGAAAAGGTCCCAAGTTCCTGAGGAAAACGAAGAGCAGCTGATGGCCGTGTTTAGCGAGGCCCTAATGCAGGAAAAGTCGGCTTCGGGCGAAACTTTTATGGAAGAAAATGCTGCTCGCCCAGAAGTGACGACTACGGCGTCGGGACTGCAATATGAGGTGCTGGTTGAAGGCACAGGTCCCATGCCTTCAGCAACAGACACGGTGGTCACGCACTATCACGGCACGCTGACCGACGGCACGGTCTTCGACAGCTCCGTGGAACGCGGTAGCCCCGCTTCTTTCCCGGTAAACCGAGTGATTGCTGGTTGGACCGAAGCCCTCCAGATGATGGGCGTTGGTTCTAAGTGGCGCTTGGTGATACCACCGGAACTGGCCTACGGCGAGCGCGGCGCAGGGGCGGCCATACCCCCAAACGCGACCCTGGTCTTTGAGGTAGAGCTGCTCGAAATTCAGTGAGCGGATCTCGCCAAAGTTGAGAAGACGTCGGGGCCTCGCTCCGGCTTTTTCGTTTGCGAGTCCATGCGACGGGCCTATGTGATGGTTGGGGCTATGTTTTCTCGGCACAGACACTGCTTGCGTTGCATCAGCGAGCGTAACATTCTCGAATCAGGGGAGCGTTATGTCTGATCACACTACTAAGCCATCGATATGGCGCGATGCCGCGTTTCGCGCTTACCTGGGCTCTTCAGGGTTTTCCGGCATGGCCTTGGCGATGCAGCAACTGCTGCTCAGCTGGATTCTGATCGGCATCTTGGGATTGCCCGCAGATCAGGTCGGGCTGATTCAGGCGGTCATTGGCCTGCCCGGCGTTTTGTTGATGCTCGCCGGAGGAGCCAGTGCAGATCGCAACGATGCACGACAAATGCTCATACGCATTTACTTGGTCGCACCTATTTTTCCTCTGTTTCTGGTGTTGATGGAACAATGGCAATTATTGGGTGTCGCCAGCGTCATCACATGGGGCCTTGGCATGACTGTGGTGCAGTCTTACTCAATGCCCGGCCAACAGGCCCTGCTCAACCGCATTGCTGGTCAGAACATCCAACAAGGCGTGACTGCCGCCACCGCGATAGGCTTTGTTGTGCAGGTAGTGGGTCTAGTGCTGGCAGGCCAAATCGACAACGTTGGAGTAACACCAGTGTTGTTCTCTCAAGCCATATCGCTGTGTCTGGCCGGTCTGATGATGATGCGACTGTCGACCGTCCAAAGTGAGCCTGCCACCGAGGCGGGTCAGGCTGGCAGTGCCGGGGCTCTCGCCGGCACAGGTCAAGGGCTGCAGGCAACCAAGGATCATCCAGTTATTTTCAACGTTCTGCTGATTACCTTTGCTTCCAGTATCTTTAACGCCGGAGCCTTTATCACGGTGTTTCCCTTTATCGTTGCGCGAGTTTATGACGGCACCGCCTGGTTGTTAGCGCTTTTGATGGCGGTATTTTTCGCGGGCGCGACGTTGTCGAACATTCTGTTGCTGCGCTATCAGCCGCTGCTGCGCCCTGGCAGGTTGTTCCTGATCATGCAGCTGTCGAGAATTTTGGTGATCTTTTTGATGTGGATCGAACCGCCGTTTTGGTTGCTGGTGGTGGCAACTATCGGCTGGGGTTTGAATATGGGCATTACCACTAATCTGGCTCGCAGTATCGTGCAGGAATCTGCGCCCAAGCCCTATCTGGGACGCATCTTATCGGTGTTCAGCATCGGAATGGTGGGTAGTGCTCCCCTAGGCGCCATCTTACTGGGATGGTTGATCGAAGCGACAGGCACGCTGAACGCGCTGATTCCCGCCATGCTGTTGTCTGCGCTGCTGTTTCTCTACGGGGCCTTGTTCTCGCCGGTTTGGGCTTATCGCAGTCCAGAGGCCGAGGAGACGGATCCCTAGTCAGATCTCTTGGTGCTCGATTCTGTCAAAGTCTTGCGGTAATCACCGGGTGGCTCTTTGGCTCGGGAGAGCCTACCCTCTTTCGTCCTTGAGAAAGTGTGCCATTCAATGACATTGTCGAAGACTAATAGCGAAAGAAGCGCGACCGCCGAACCGCGTCGGGAATATCGCTTTGGTGCCTTGAGCGAAAAAGATGTATCTGCCGATCCGCTGCAGCAATTTACCCGCTGGTTTGATGAGGCCGCCCGGGCCCAGGTCCTGGACTACAGCGCCATGGCTCTGGCGACGTCGAGTGGCGACGGGCCCTCGGTACGAACCGTGCTGTTAAAGGGCTTAGACCCCCGGGGTCTGCGCTGGTTTACCGACAAAGGTAGCGAAAAGGGGCAGGCACTGCGCGCGAACCCTCGGGCAGAACTGCTTTTTCATTGGCGTGAATTAGATCGTCAGGTACGAGTGCGCGGTACTGTGACAGAGTTGTCCGATGACGAATCCGACGCCTATTTTTATTCGCGTCCTCTTGGCAGTCAGTTAGCAGCAGCGACCTCTGCGCAAAGCCGAGCCGTAGCCAGTCGCGAAGAGCTGGAAGCGCGGTACCGGACACTGAGTGAGACGCACAGCGAGAGCGTGCCAAGACCTCAGGACTGGGGAGGATTCTTGCTGCAGCCTGATCAATACGAATTCTGGCAGGGTAGAGAGAGCAGGCTACATGATCGGCTGCAGTACCAGGTCGTTGAAGGTGGCTGGGTGATTCAACGTCTGCAGCCTTAGCAACGGTTCGTTAGTTCGTTTGCAGGCGCGCTTTAAAATCTGAGATAAGGCGCACGAATTCGTCTGGCCGGTAAAATATAGAGCCGTGGCCCGTCATTTCCATGATCTCGAAGGTCGCTCCTGGAATCAGCCGAGCATTCTCCTCGGCCGACTTTAGGTTCATGTCTTGGCGACCGCAGGCCACTAAGGTAGGCGCTGTGATCTCTGGCAGGGCAGCCATGGTGTTGCCCTCTCGCTGGTGTGCGGTATGACAGGCCATCGCCGAGTCGCGATTTTCATAAAATCGCCAGTATTTTCGCCGCTCGGGTATGGCCATGCCCGCTTCCTTCAGCATCGCCATGGCCTCGGCACCCAATGCACCTTGATCACCCTGATCTACCGGTGGAGTTAGCGCCACGTCGAACATGCCTAGCCCACTGAGCATGGCGGGGTGACGCAGGGCAAACTGGGCTGCGGTACGCGCGCCATAGGCCACTCCAACCACAAAGGCTGATTCGATCCCTAGGTGCCCCATCAGCCCCGCAAGGTCATCGGCGTATTGCGCAAAGTTAAACTGCGCCTCATCACCCCAGCCGGATTTGCCGGTGCCGCGAAGATCAAAACGCAGTACGTTGAAGTGTTTGAGCAGCGGCCCCAGCACGACCTCCCAGCAGGTTAAATTGTGGCTGGCCATGTTAATCAGTACCAGGGAAGGCGCTTTTGCATCACCCTCTACGACATGGTGCAGATCAACGCCGTTTATTCGGACCAGATCGTGGGTGATATCGTAGGCTGTCGTCGTAGGTCTGTTCATGTCTTGGCTCATGCGTCGGGCAGCCCCAATACGCGTTTGGCAATAATGTTCATTTGCACTTCCTTGGTCCCGCCGGCAATCGTCAGAGATTTTTGCTTTAGCCAGTCTCGAGTCGTCGATAATTCATCGTCCGCAAAGGCTTCGCCAGACCAACCCGTGCCTTGGGTGCCCATGGCGGCGACCAGTATCTCATCGCCCTCTTGGGTGATTAAGGCATTCGAAAGTTTTACGGCAGATGAGGCGAAGCCGGGTGCACTGGCCTGAGTTTCTTGAATGACTCGTTGTTGGGTAAGTTGCTGTGCCTTGAGTGCGAGCTGGTGATCGATCACTCGGCGTCTAAGCGCAGGTTCGCCAATGCGTCCGTACTCATCTGTGTGGTAGCGCTTAACCAGCTCAGGTAGCGGACTCGCAACGGTCCGACCGCCCTGAGAGCCAGAGGTATTAATCCCTGCGTGGGTTGAACGCTCGTACTGAAGTAAGCGTTTACCCACAGTCCACCCCTTGTTGACGCCGCCGATGATGTCATTAGCGGGCGCTAACGCATCATTGAAAACGGTTTCGCAAAAGGGTGATTCTCCTGAAATCAGCCTTATGGGACTAACCTCCACGCCGGGTTGATCCATGTCCACCAAAATGAGGCTGATACCCTCATGCCGGGGGGCACTGGTATCGGTTCGAATCAGAACAAAGATGTAGTCGCAGTGCATGGCATCTGAGGTCCACACTTTGCGGCCATTGATTCGGTATTGATCGCCGATGAGTTCGCCACGGCACGCCAGGCTCGCCAAGTCCGAACCTGCGCCTGGCTCGGAATAGCCCATGGCCCAACCGCCTTCGCCTCGAGCGATACCCGGTAACCAGCGACGTCTTTGTTCCTCGCTGCCCAACTCTAAAATGGTTGGGCCGATGTAGTTCACACCCCGACCAGTCAAGGGGGTGCGAGCGCCGATGCGCTTGAGCTCCTCAATTAGGATTGGGTAGAGTTCTTTATCGAGGCCTGCGCCTCCGTATTGAGTCGGCCATGTGGGAACGGTCCAGCCGCGTTCGGCCATGCGCTCTAGCCATAGGGCGCTATCGCGCTCCAAAGTGATTTTACTGCTGCCCCAAGGGGTTTGGCCTGGACCCCGCGCACCGTCGGGGCAGTGGGTGGCCAGCCATTCGCGGGTCTCAAGGCGAAAATCCGTAGCAGATTGGGTATCACTCATGGTTTTCTACTCGCTTGTTATTGGCACATAGCAGCTATGCGTTTGCCCACTAAGGCGAGGCAGAATTCTTTACTACACTGTGCTGCCCGCCGATCTAGCTCGGCTGCCGTAACGTTTTCCTGTTTTATCAGGCCACCGATCATGCCTGAACTTGATACTCGAGCGTCGATGCAGGCGGTATAGTTATAAACGCCAGGGTCCCGCTCGACAATTTGTGTATAAACCGCATCAAGCTTCTCTTGCTTCTCGGCCATCTGTGCTGACGAGGTTCCTGCTTCTTCGCGCTCGGCTCGATCAATAATTTGCGTGAATAACGTGTCGGATCGATACCAGTATACGCGAAAGGCATCGTTATCCCGCTTGAGCACCATGCCCTCCCGCACGTTAACACCACTCGCGTTTTGTGTATTGAACCAAATCTCTGCAAATTCCCCGCACACCTCTTTGTTGCCCTGACCAAAACATTCTAGCAACCGGACGCTATCAACACGCCGGGTCGTCGGATTGAGCGCTGCTGCATGCTCGATCATGTCGTCGCAGCTGGCATCGGTAAATTTGATCAAACCAAAGGCATGACAGGTGGGCAAGGGCGTTGCTTTAGTGTCTTGTGATGCGTGTGCTTGATCCAACCACTGCCAGGCAGTTTCGAGAGCCTGGGATCGAGTGACCTCAGGGTCTGGGGTACAAGCGCCGAGGATAAAGGGGACACCTACAGTAAAGAGCCGGCGCCCGAGGGCACCGGAAAAATGAGTGCTAAAGCCGTTCAGAGTCAAACACGCTCAATGATAATGGCGGGTGCCATTCCACCGCCGGTGCACATGGTAATAAGCCCCGTATTTAGATCTCTGCGCTCTAGCTCATCGAGCATGGTGCCGATAAGTATGGAGCCTGTGGCCGCGATCGGGTGACCCAGCGCCATGGCACCGCCGTTTACATTTACCTTTGCAGGGTCCAGTGCTAGATCACGTATGAACTTGGCTGCAACCACCGAGAACGCCTCGTTGATTTCAAACAGATCGATATCGTCCGTCGTCATGCCGACCCGGGCCAATGCCTTCTTTGCTGCAGGTACTGGCTCATTTAGCATCAATGTAGGATCACCGCCTACCGTCGCCATGGAGATGATTCGCGCGCGGGGTTTCCAGCCCACTTTATCTGCGTAGTCCTTGCTGCTCAGTATCAGCGCGGCGGCACCATCTACCACACCGGAACTGTTGCCAGCATGGTGCACGTGGTTTATGTCGAGGTCCGGGTACTTGCGCGCGACTAATTGCTTGAAGGTCTCGCCGGTATCGTCGATGGGGGCGTCCATGAACATAGAGAATACTGTTGGCAGGGCAGCCAAGCTTTCTAAGGTCGTGCCGGGGCGGGGGAATTCTTCTCTGTCCAGAGCGACAGAGTCGTCGTCGTTGTAAACCGGCATTACGCTGCGATCGAAGTAACCATTAGCGATGGCATGCTGTGCGCGGTTTTGCGACTCCACCGCCAGCGCGTCCAGGTCTTCGCGGCTGAAGTTTTCCAGCGTGGCGATCATGTCGGCGCAAATGCCCTGGTGGGGTTGCGGATGAATGTCGCG
>JAYYHB010000173.1:0-9079 GCA_036157095.1 Pseudomonadota bacterium | reverse complement strand
GGTGAGGGCGAGCACTGCGCATCCACCTCTAACCGTAATTTTGAGGGCCGCCAAGGCTACGGTGGGCGCACGCACTTGGTTAGTCCAGCCATGGCAGCGGCGGCGGCGATAAACGGTCATTTTGTGGATATTCGAAATGCCCAGCACCAGCAAGGGGAGGCCGACTGATGGATGCTTTTACAACTCTAAATGGCTTGGTGGCGCCGCTGGATCGTGCCAACGTAGATACGGATCAGATTATTCCCAAACAGTATCTCAAGTCGATCAAGCGCACAGGTTTTGGCGACTATCTCTTCGATGCATGGCGTTTTCTAGATCAGGGCACCATAGGCATGACGCCCAACGAGCGCCAGATCAACCGCGAGTTCTCGCTGAATCTGCCCGAATATCAGGGTGCGTCGATTTTGATCGCCCGAGATAACTTTGGCTGCGGCTCATCCCGCGAGCATGCGGTTTGGGCATTGAAAGAATTTGGTTTTCGCGCAGTGCTGGCACCAAGTTTCGCAGACATTTTTTTTGGTAATTGCTTCAAGAACGGCGTGCTGCCTATCACCTTGCCCGAGGAGGTAATCGACGACCTTTTTAAACGGGTTGCGACGGGTCTTACTCTGTTGATCGATTTACGCGCGCAAACGGTGACGGACGGTGAGCATGTGCATGGTTTTGAGATCGATCTGGCGCTGAAAGAAAAAATGCTCACGGGCATGGATGATATTGACCTGACTTTGGCGGAAGCCGAACTTATTCGTAATTTTGAGGCAGGCCATCGGCAGCGCCAGCCGTGGCTATTCCGCGACTGACCGAAGCAGTCTTTATGGCCCAAAATCGTAAATCCCCGTGCTAGCAGAGGAAATTTTGTGAAAAAAGTACTGGTACTACCCGGCGACGGCATTGGCCAAGAAGTGGTCGTCCCAGCCGTCGAGGTCATGCATGTCGCCGCCCAGCAGCAGGGTGTCACCATCGACGTAGAAGAGGCTTTGGTTGGTGGCGCGGCCATCGATGACTGCGGTAACCCGCTACCGGAATCCACACTGTCGAAAGCCAAGCAAGCCGATGCGGTGTTGCTTGGCGGGGTAGGCGGGCCAAAGTGGGATGATTTGCCAACGGCTCAGCGACCTGAAAAAGGCCTCCTCGGTCTTCGTCAAGAACTCGGCCTGTTCGCTAATTTGCGACCAGCGCTGCTGGCGAGCTCGCTATCGGGATCCTCGTCGCTTAAGTCAGAGCTGGTCTCGGATTTGGATATATTGATCGTGCGAGAGCTGACCGGCGGCATCTATTTTGGTGAGCCGCGGGGTGTGGAAAAGCGAGATAACGAACGCGTGGGATTCAACACCCTGGTGTACGCCGAGCATGAAATTGAGCGCATCGCCCGGGTGGGGTTTGATCTGGCCAGTAAGCGCAATGGACGTTTGTGCAGTGTCGATAAAGCAAATGTTTTAGAAGTCAGCCAATTGTGGCGGGAAGTAGTCACCAGCCTTGCCGGTGATTACCCGCACGTTGAGCTGTCGCATATGTACGTGGATAACGCCGCCATGCAGTTAGTGCGCGAACCCAAGCAGTTCGACGTTATCGTTACCTGCAACATGTTCGGCGATATCTTGTCGGATGTCGCGGCTATGTTAACCGGCAGCTTGGGCATGCTTCCCTCAGCCTCTCTGTCAGCCAGCGGCGCGGGTATGTATGAGCCGGTGCATGGCACAGCGCCTGATATTGCTGGTCAAGACAAAGCCAATCCGTTGGCGACGATCCTGTCGGTGGGGATGTTATTTCGTTACAGCCTCGATATGCCCGAGGCTGCAGACAATGTTGATCGTGCGGTAGCCAAGGTGCTGGCCGAGGGTCACCGGACCGCGGATATCGCCCGAAGTGCCCAAGACGAAATCCTGGGCTGTCGAACCATGGGCGAGTTGATTATCGAGAATTTATAGATCAATCAGATAGGCGCGAAAAAGACGATGAGTTCTGAAAAATCAGTCAATGTGGCGATAGCTGGCGCATCCGGTGCAGTGGGCGAAGCTCTGATCGATATCCTGCAGGAGCGTAAATTTCCTGTTGGAGAGCTTGCACTGTTGGCATCCTCTCGCTCGGAAGGTAAGCGAATACAATTCAACGGCAAATCCGTGCAGATCCAGCGCTTGGATGCGTTTGACTTTAGTAAAACACAAATTGGTCTGTTCTCCGCAGGTGGTTCGGTTTCTGCAGAATTCGCACCCAAGGCAGCAGCACAGGGCTGCATCGTCGTGGATAACACCTCGCACTTTCGCAACGACAACGACATTCCCCTGGTGGTGAACGAAGTAAACCCGGAATGCGTGGCGGATTTTGCTCCGCGCAACATTATCGCTAATCCAAACTGTTCGACCATTCAAATGGTGGTGGCACTTAAGCCCATTCACGATGCCGTGGGCATAACTCGCATCAATGTGGCGACCTACCAAGCGGTCTCCGGAGCTGGTGCCAGCGGTATCGAGGAGCTAGCAGGCCAAACGACGAAGTTGCTCAATGGCAAACCTATTGAGCCAGGCAAAATGCCCGCCCAAATCGCGTTCAATGCCATTCCGCAAATCGATACTTTTCAGGACAACGGCTACACCCGGGAAGAAATGAAGATGGCTTGGGAGACCTGCAAAATCTTACAGGACGACAGTATTGCCGTGAACGCCACCTGCGTGCGAATTCCCGTGTTTTATGGCCACAGCGAGGCCGTCCATATCGAGACCAGAGAACCTATCAGCGTGGAAGACGTTCGACGCCTGCTGACCAAAGCCCCCGGTGTTGCCCTGATGGAGGATCATGAGCTGGCAACACCGGTAGAACACGGTGCCGGCACCGACTCGGTTTTCATCAGCCGTCTTCGTAAAGACATATCGCACCCCAATGGATTGAACATGTGGGTGGTTGCCGACAACGTCCGCAAGGGCGCTGCGTTGAACAGCGTACAAATTGCGGAGCTGCTGCTGGCACACCTGTAATGCCGTTTGCAAACCAGTTATAAAGGCACCACTGCAAATTCTGGAGCGATAAGGGTGAGCAACGCGGATACGAAAATGCGCACAGGGTTCGCCGCGATCCTGCTTGGGATTTGTTTGCTCGCAATGATCCCAGCATCCCTTGCCCAGTCTAATATTGCAGACGTAATGACGACCCAAGCGAGTTCAGAGGTAGGCAATCCACTGCGAGCTCAAATCAATGTGGGCTCACTCCCATCATTACGGGGAGACATCTCTGTTTCATTGGCGTCCGAGGGCGCCTTTGAAGCCTTCGATATTAGCCGCTATCAAATTCTCTCGTCGTTACGGTTTGCTCTGCGCATGAACTCAGCGGAGAACTACCTGCTGGATGTTTCCAGTGCAGGTCCGTTGAACGAACCCAGCCTGCGGTTTGTTGTGGCTTTTACAGGGCGCGGCGAGACAACCCTTATGCCGATAGAGGTGTTGATCCCGTTTTTAGACGCGACTGGTTTCCAGCGTGCGACTTTGCTCAGCAGGCCCAACGAAACGCTTTGGCGCATCGCGAACCGAACAAGAGACGACGACATAACCAATGCCCAGCAAATGCTAGCCGTCCAGCAGCTAAATCCCGAGTCGTTTCGAGCGAACAACATCAATGGATTAAAGCCCTGGTCGATGCTGGCCCTGCCGGATTCTACAGAAGCTCAGTCGGTACCTCGGCGTCAAGCTGAAATAGAGGTCGCCGAGCAGAATGCGAGTTGGCGCAGTGGTGCGCGCGGTGATGCACCCGCGCCACCCGTTGGACGCGTCCGCATCACCGAGGTGGATGGGCTCGATTCGCGTCTTGAAACTGCTCCGGAAGCATTCGGAACCGCGTCGATCGATGTGATTGCAGAAGGCGCACTGGACGATAGCCTCGAAACTCCCGAGCTGCCTTCGGAGCCAGCGGTAGTGGAGCCACTTAGCTTGGCAGATCCTGCGGTGCAGGTCTCGGTGCCATCACCAGGGTCTTCAGACCCGCTAACAGAATCAGGCAACGTGGAAGATCCGCTCTTGTCTGCTAGTGATAGTGTGCAGGGCTTACCGGAGGAGGACCCATTTGATCTTGATCAGATCGAGCAACAGATTCGCGAGGAGGAATCCACAGCATTCACGCGTGCGCTAGAGATATTCCTGTCGTCCAGACCAATGTGGCTGATTGGTGGCATTGTCGTCATTGCACTCTTGGTTCCTATTTTGCTCAGGCGGCGCGCGGCGGAGCAGGAGCAAGCGCTTGAAGGGGTGATTGGTAGCTCGGCCAATCAAGCTGGCGAGACTGAACCCGGTCGCGGCGAGCCAAAAGTGAGCATGAACAGTCCATCTCCAGATCAGGCTAATGGGCAAGATGAACAGGCTATCCCAACGGTTGGGGGAGAGCCGGGTGAGGTTGGAGAGGCGGAAGAAGCAGAAGAGGCGGAAAAAACCCAGGAGGATGTCTTCACGACGAGGCTGAAGCTAGCTGAGGCATATTTAGAAATGGGTGATCGCGACGGAGCCGTCGACATGCTGCAAGAAGTCATCGCCGATGGCTCACCGGACCAGCAGGATATTGCTCGCCGTATAATGGATCGTATCGAAAACGGTGATGACTGAGATCAACGACGCTACCGACCAGCAACATCATTTTGCGTTTTGTGTGCAGTACCATGGCGGCTCTTTTCGAGGTTGGCAGCGCCAGCAGGAGCACTCTTCGGTGCAGGGCGAGCTGGAGAGAGCTCTCAGCACCGTTGCTAACGAGCCAATCTTTTTGCGCGCGGCGGGACGCACGGATGCTGGCGTGCACGCAACCGGGCAAGTTGCGGCGTTTTCGACCAATGCCGATCGACCGGTCGCCCAATGGCTGCGCGGGGTTAATGGTCTCACTCCCGACGCTATCCAAGTCGCCTGGCTGCGGCGGGTTGCTAACGATTTTCACCCCCGTTTTGATGCCGTCGCAAGGCGGTATACCTACTTATTTCACGATCGGGGTGGAAGCCAACCTTTTTTGAACGAGTTGGCTTGGTGTACTGATGCCCTAGATGAGAACGCTATGCATACACAGGCCCAGGCATTGCTAGGTGAGCATGATTTCAGCAGTTTCCGAGGTGCAGGTTGTCAGTCCCTGACGCCCATGCGGCGAGTGGATCGCTGTGAGGTTCGGCGCGAGGGCGATATGGTGATCATGAACATTGAGGCGAACGCGTTTTTGCTGCACATGGTGCGCAACATCGCATCGGGATTACATAAGGTTGGCAGTGGTGCACCTCGAGGCTACATCCAAGAGCTGCTCACGCTCAAGGATCGTCAGCAGCTGGGTATCACGGCGCCGGCGCAAGGCCTGTATCTGGCCGAGGTTAGCTACCCCAAGCAACAGTTTCCGTCTTCGCCCCTACCTCCCTTTATTCAGAGACGTTAACTGGCCGCATTGAGACATAGTCTGTACTAGGGGACCCGCAAGTCATCGAGGCTTTGTGACCTTTGTCGTTGGGTATAGTATTTCAATCTCGAGGCTGCGCCTGGAAAGCCGCTGACCGATTGTGAAGACTGACATAACATGCTGGGCAGCAGCTATGAACCCAAGAACGACAACCTGGTGCAAGATTTGTGGCGTTACATCACTCGAAGATGCACTGGCCGCTGCAAAGTCCGGGGTGGATGCCATAGGCTTTAACTTTTTTGGAGCCAGCCCAAGGTATATCGACCCAAACGGGGCTGCAGAGATATGCGTCGAATTACAAAGCAGGCACCCAGAGGTTAAGCGCATTGGCCTGTTCGTGAACGCATTGCCAAGCAGCGTTAAGCAGGTTTTAAGTCAGGTAAGCCTCAACATACTGCAGTTTCACGGTGAAGAAAGCCGCGAATATTGCCGGCAGTTTCAGATCCCCTACATTAAGGTGCTGGGCGTCACGGCAGCCACCGACATTACAGGCATGGCAGAGTCCTATGCCGACGCTTGGGGACTGATATTGGATACCCATGATCCGCATTTAAAGGGCGGTACTGGGCGTGTATTCGACTGGAGTTTATGGCCGGACAACATTGACAGGCGACTCATACTAGCTGGGGGATTAGACCCAGATAATGTGGTGCAGGCCATCGCGCGAACCCAACCCTTCGGTGTCGATGTTGCCGGGGGCGTAGAGTGTGGGCAAAAGGGCGTGAAGGATCACGCCAAAATGACATCTTTTATTGAGCAAGCAAAATATGGCTGAACCAATCCTGGAAGCAAAGACACAGCGCTCCTATGCGCAACCGACAGATAGCGGATATTTTGGAGAATTCGGTGGGCGTTTTGTCGCGGAGACATTAACTCACGCGTTAGATGACTTGGCTGCGCTTTATGCCGAGTTGAAAAATGACCCAGAGTTCAAAAAAGAGCTTTACGAAGATCTCGCACACTTTGTCGGGCGGCCCACACCGCTTTATTTGGCAGAGCGTATGACGGCATCCTTGGGCGGTGCAGCCATTTATTTAAAGCGCGAAGACCTTAATCACACAGGTGCACACAAGGTATGCAACACCATTGGTCAGGCCCTGCTGGCTAAGCGCATGGGTAAGCCTCGTGTCATAGCGGAAACCGGTGCTGGTCAACATGGCGTCGCGACCGCGACGGTGGCAGCCAGACTGGGTTTGTCTTGTGATGTCTACATGGGCGAAGAAGATGTTCATCGCCAGAGCTTGAACGTTTACCGCATGAAGCTTATGGGTGCCAAAGTCATACCCGTGATGTCGGGCTCTAAGACGCTAAAGGACGCCATGAACGAGGCGATGCGCGATTGGGTGACCAATGTTGATGATACCCACTACATTATCGGCACTGTGGCTGGCCCTCACCCTTATCCCATGCTGGTGCGGGATTTTGCTTCGATTATCGGCCAGGAAGCCCGCGCGCAAATGTTGCAGCAAGTGGGCAAGCTTCCCGATGTGGTGGTCGCCTGTGTAGGCGGTGGCTCCAATGCGATGGGTATTTTTCATCCTTTTATTAACGACACCGATGTTGATTTGGTTGGTGTTGAGGCTGGCGGGCGCGGGGTTAGTACTGGCGCGCATGCGGCACCTCTCAATGATGGAAAGGTTGGTGTTCTGCATGGCAATCGCTCGTACCTGATGTCGGATGATGACGGTCAGGTAATGGAGACACATTCGGTTTCGGCAGGGCTCGACTATCCGGGTGTGGGCCCCGAGCATGCTCACCTGAAGGATATCGGCCGCGCGACCTACGCCGCGGCGACAGATGACGAAGCCATGGAGGCCTTTCGAATGTTGAATCGTCAAGAAGGTATTCTGCCTGCCTTGGAGACGAGTCATGCGCTGGCGTGGGTGGTCGAAAACGCACCGAAGATGTCTGCAGACCAAACCATTTTGGTGAACTTGAGTGGACGCGGCGACAAGGACATTCTGACCGTTGCCGACATTGACGGAATTACGCTCTGATGGACGCTGACACTGCGAACCAAGGCCGAATCGCAGCTGAATTTGAACGTTTAAGAGAGCAGGGCAAAAAGGCCCTGGTAACCTTTATCACCGCAGGTGATCCAGGCGCTGATTTTACGGTGCCAGCTATGCACGGCCTGGTCGCCGGGGGCGCAAATCTTCTGGAGCTGGGCATTCCATTCTCGGATCCAGAAGCCGAAGGCCCAACGATCCAGGCAGCCAATGAACGGGCGCTTGCTAATGGCATGACTTTGACCAAGGTGCTCGACATGGTTGTCGAGTTTCGTACCTCGAACAGCACGACGCCAGTGATCCTCATGGGTTACCTAAATTCTGTGCTTGCCATGGCAAACTTTGCCAATCGCGCCAAGGGAGCAGGCGTCGATGGGTTGATCATGGTGAATCTTCCCCAAGAAGAAGCGGCTGGTTTGCGCCAGACACTCACTGCTGAGGGCATCGATTTGGTTTCGCTGATCGCGCCAACGACGGCGGATCAACGCGCCAAAGAGATTGTCACGTCGGCGAGCGGCTTTCTATATTACGTTTCGCTCAAAGGAACCACGGGCAGCGACGCCATTGCCGTTGATGAAGTGGCCGAACGCATGAGCTTTTTGCAAACGTTGACCAGCGTGCCCATCTGCGTTGGATTTGGGATTAAGGACGCAGAATCAGCGGCAGCAGTGAGTGCCCATGCCGATGGTGTAGTCGTGGGAAGCGCGCTCGTGCAGTTGATGTCGGACAGCCCTGATCCAATGACTGCGTCTGAAAGACTTGAGACGGCGACCGCAGAAATTCGTCATGGCCTCGATGGCTGATACGCGATCGCTCGATGACTGGCTAGAGTACATCAGCCAGCAGCATGGCCAACTCATCGATATGGGTTTGGATAGATTTAATCGAGTACTTCATCGACTCAAGCTCGAACATCCCGCCTCGACTGTCATCACGGTTGCGGGCACTAATGGCAAGGGCAGCACGTGTAGAATGATTGAAGCCCTGCTACTTCATGGTGGATATCGCGTAGGTAGCACGCTGTCGCCACACATTTGGCGATTTAATGAGCGAATTCGTCTGCACGGCAATGAAGCGAGCGATGAAGAGATTTGCGATGCCTTCGAGGCCATTGATGCAGCCCGCGGTGATGTGACGCTGACCTACTTTGAGTTCAGTGCGTTGGCTGCCTTGTACTGCATTGCAAAAGAGCACATGGATGTGGCGATTCTCGAGATCGGACTGGGAGGACGGTTGGATGCCTTTAATGCAATCGATCCCGACATTGCGGTTATTACCAGTATCGGGCTCGACCATCAGGCATTCTTGGGTGAAACGCGAGAAGCGATTGGCGCAGAAAAAGCAGGTATTTTGCGCAGCGGGCAGCTTGTTGTGCTGGGCCAGGAAATGCCGGCAAGCGTCATGCAGCGTTGTGAGGCGTTATCGCTGCAGCCCCGGTGTTGGGGGGCAGCGTTCTCCAGCGCCTGCGATATTGAGCAAGGCACCTGGCAGCTGACCAGGCAAGGACACTCAATGTATGAGATACCGCTGACGGCTATTGCACCACACAATATTGCGCTGGCATGTGAGGCGGTTGCGAACATGGTGGCGCTTGACTTGCAGCTGATCGCCAAGTGCTCGACGTTGTATATGCCAGGGCGGATGGATATTCGGCGCTACAAGGA
>JAYYHB010000172.1:0-2787 GCA_036157095.1 Pseudomonadota bacterium | reverse complement strand
GCACTAGTGCTTTTGGCGACATCACTTAAGGTATGCGTCGAGACCACATTGATGGCCTGAGTCAGCCGAATATCGCGGCTCGATGATCCAATACGTAGCTGAATCGCGCCAGCCTCTAACACCCATTGATTGGTGCCGTGGTCGAAGGTGCGAAAGTTCTCGGCATCTAGCTCAATCGTGACTGTTGCGACCTCCAAGGGCTGCAAAAATACTTTGGCGAAACCGCACAGCTGTTGCTCTGGTTGATGGGTCGCGCTACCTCGGCTGTGTCGGTAAACCTGAATGACCTCGGCACCCGCGCGCTTGCCCGTGTTTTTAATAGTGACTCTCAAGGTAATGCTGCCGTCAGCAGAGAGGGAGGCATTACTGGTATTGGCCTCTATATAGGCGAAGTCGGTATAGCTCAAACCGTGGCCAAAGGGGAATAGCACATCCCGTCGGGCAGTATCGTAGTAGCGATATCCAACATAGACGCCCTCACGATACTGCATTTGTCGCCTCTCGCCGGGAAAGAAAGGGGTACAGGGCACATCCTTGAGGTTCAGCGGGAAGGTTTCAGCGAGTTTTCCAGCGGGGTTTTGTACTCCCATCAATGCATCGGCAAGACCGCTGCCACTGGCTTGGCCACCAAGATATCCTTCGATCACCGCGGGTACCTGATCAATCCAGGGCATGGTAACGGGTGCGCCATTGGCAAGGACCACAACTGTATTGGGATTGGCGGCGCAGACCGCGGTTATCAGCGCGTTATGTTGATCCGGCAGATCCAGATGTTCGCGGTCAAACCCTTCGGATTCATATATGCCAGGCAGGCCCGCATAAACCAGCGCTACATCTGCGCGCTTAGCCACCGCCACCGCCTCCGTGATAAGCGTTTGATTGGGGCGACTGGCCACGGGGTCGTAGCCCTGTGCGAAGTCGATGTCGCCAAGGTAGTCAATAAGAGCCTGGCGCAGAGTATCTACTTGGGTGGGGCGCACTTGGGAGCTTCCGGCCCCCTGAAAGCGAGGTTTTTCCGCAAATGCCCCGATCAGCACGATTTTTGAGTGCTCTGATAGGGGCAACAGTTGTTTCTCATTTTTGAGCAGTACGCAAGATTGCGCCGCAGCTTTTCTCGCAAGTCGGTGCTGTTCGTCCGGATCGGATGGTGTCGCAGGTTTTTGACGACTTAAACTAGACAGGCCGAGGGCGATATTTCTCGCGATTGCACGATCTAAATCTGCCTCGTCGAGATCACCGTTGGCTACCGCCTCAGCGACCCTGGCATCGTTGACGCCGCTGCTGCCTGGCATCTCTAAATCCAATCCTGCCTTGACGCCAAGGGGGCGGTTATTAGCAGCCCCCCAGTCCGTCATGACCGAGCCTTCAAAACCCCACTCTTCACGTAAGACCGTATTCAATAACCAGTCGTGCTCGCTACAGTAGACGCCATTGAGTCGGTTGTAGGCGCACATGACCGTCCAGGGCTTGGCGGTTTTTACCGCGATCTCGAAGCCGCGCAGATAGATTTCTCGTAAAGTACGATCATCGACGACGGCGTCCATATACATACGACCGAGCTCTTGGTTGTTAACCGCAAAATGCTTCAGGCATGCACCAACCCCCTGGGACTGAATGCCGTTGACCAAGCTGGCCGCGATTTGGCCGTTGAGCAGCGGGTCTTCCGAGAAATACTCAAAGTTTCTTCCACACAGGGGGCTGCGTTTGATGTTCATGCCGGGACCTAGCAGGACACTGACATCCTCATCCACGCAGGTCTGACCGAGAGCGACACCGACCTCGTGTATGAGCTCCAGATCCCACGAACTTGCAAGCCCGGATGCAGTGGGGAAGCAAGTAGCGCGTACGCTGCGATGTGCGCCCAGATGGTCGGCATTTTGCCCTTGCTTGCGCAGCCCATGGGGTCCGTCGGTGACCATGATGCTGGGTATATCTAATCGAGCAAGACCAGGCAGGTGCCAGAAGTCTTTGCCGGAGCAAAAATCTGCCTTTTCTGCCAAGGTCATTTGGGCAACTAGGGCTTGCGCCCGAGCAGTTAGTGTGGGATCTAAAGGATGGTTCACTTAGCTTCCTCCCGCAAACCGATGCACTGCCCTGATAGAGTCGCAGACATGGCTTTGATTGCCTAGCAGGTGGACCGAAAAAATAGTGCACTCGCGGTTGGGTCTCAGTGCAAAGAGATCCCCGTTGGCCCTGCTTCACTGCAAAATCATAGGAAACCATGGTGTTTAACCCTGAGCAACGCTATACATCAGCAAGATCGCCAGTTGCTGCGGACAATCTCGTCGCGACCTCACAGCCATTAGCGACAGAGGCGGGGCTGCAGGCGCTGCGCAATGGTGGCAATGCCCTTGATGCAGCGTTGGCTGCGGCCATTACACTTACGGTCGTGGAGCCCAACAACAATGGCCTCGGCAGCGATGCCTTTGCGCTTTTGTGGGATGGGCAGCAAGTGATAGGCCTGAATGCATCTGGGCGCGCGCCAGCGGCATGGGTCCTTGACCGATTTGCCGGAAGAAAACGTATGCCTGAGTTGGGATGGGACAGCGTTACCGTGCCCGGCGCGGTGTCAAGCTGGGTGGCGCTCTCCGATCGCTACGGCAAGCTGCCCTTCGAGGCGCTGTTTGAGTCGGCCATACACTATGCAAAAAACGGTTTCTTGGTGGGGCCGAAGTCTGCCTTTTATTGGCAGCTGCTGGAGGGCTACTACAGTGACTATCCAGATTGGATAGCACACTTTGGACCGGTGCCGAAGGCCGGTGAGCGGTTTATGAGGCCGGATATGGT
>JAYYHB010000171.1:0-3736 GCA_036157095.1 Pseudomonadota bacterium | reverse complement strand
CTGCTGCCGTGGCCGCTTAAGATCGTTGTAGATCATGTGATTCTAGGCGAGCCCATTGCCGCAGACGGTGCGGGTTTCCCTGGCTACATGGAACCGGTGATGTTCTTTCTGGCGGACAAAACAGCCCAAGAGATCATGTCGTGGATTTTGGTGGTTGGGATCATGATGGTTATCTTAATGGGCATGACTCCGAATCGAGGTGCGGGTAGAAAGGAGACGGGTCGCTATACCGGCGCCGCTGCAGGATCTCTTGGCGCCGCAACTGCCGAACTCGCTCAGGGCCACGATACCGCGACACAGACCGAAAACGCAGCGAACGCTGCAGGCAGCGAGATGGGCGGCATTCTCGGCATTTTGGATTTTAATGTTCACATGCGACTGTCGCAGTCGATGAACCATCTGTTGCGTTCGGAGCTTGCCGAGCACATCAAATCACTTCCCATGACGGCCCTCGACGACCAACGCATTGGCGACAGTGTCTACCGGGTAATCTACGATACCACCAGCGCGTCCGGCATTTATCAGGCGCTCACCTTGGGACTCTACGGGGGCTTGCTGATGGTGGCCCTGACGCTTTATGTCATGTTTACCAGTTTTGGCAGCGCTCCGGAGGTCATCGTCGTGGGCGTCTTGGTGGGTCCACTGACCTTTTTGTTCGTCATTCCCTTTGCGCGACTCGCCCGGGAAAAAAGCCGGGCCAGTCGGATGGCAGGGTCTGAGACTACCAGCAACATCGAAGAGGGCATGGCCAATGTGCTAGCGGTACAAAGCCTAGGAGGCAATAAGCGCGAA
Source organism: Pseudomonadota bacterium (assembly GCA_036157095.1). GTDB lineage: Bacteria > Pseudomonadota > Gammaproteobacteria > Pseudomonadales > Azotimanducaceae > UBA4421. The sequence continues at coordinate 2,944 of JAYYHB010000171.1, read as the reverse complement.
AGTGAACGCTTCTCCAAAGCCAGCGACGACTCATTCCGCAAATTTCGCGCCGAGACATTGATCAAAATGCTGTTTGGCCACGCCGGCTCCATGGCTTTTTTGATCGGACAAATTATATTTTTCTTGGTCATTGCGGGCTACGTCATTGACGGCACCTTTACCGCAGGTGACTACTTCGTATTGTTCTACTACTTCTTTGTGCTCAGCGCGGTTTTCTACTCTTTTGGCTTTCTGTACACCGAACTTCAGGGATTCATCGCGGGATTATCCCGCGTATTCGGAGTGCTCGACTTGCCTAGTGAGCGCTTTAACGACGGCATCAACATTCCCGTGATTGAGCGGGGCGTAGAAATGCGCGACGTCGCGATGACCTATCCCGATGGGCGAGTGGCCCTCAAAAACATCAACTTTACCGCGCAGCTAGGCGAGATCGTCGCCCTAGTAGGACCCACCGGCGCGGGCAAGACCAGCCTCGCCTACTTGATACCCAGTTTCTTGCAAGCCTCCAGCGGCACCGTTTGTGTTGACGGTGTCGACATTAAGGACGTCTCGGTTCCTAGCTTAAGAAAACAAATTTCCTATGTTTTTCAAGAGACCCAGCTTTTCTCCGACTCGATTGCAGAAAACATCCGCTATGGCAACCGCGCTGCGTCCATCGCGAAGGTACGCGAAGCAGCCAGAACCGCAGGGGCAGATGACTTTATTACGGCGCTGCCAAAAGGCTACGACACCAATTTAGGTACTGTGACCAGCAAACTATCCGTCGGGCAAAAGCAACGCATATCTATCGCGCGGGGCCTGCTGAAAGAATCAAAGATTCTCATTCTTGATGAACCGACCTCTGCGCTAGATCCCGAGACCGAAGCCTACTTGGTCAATGCCCTGCACGAGGCAGCAAACGAGAAGCTGGTGGTTATCATTGCCCACCGCCTTTCTACCATTACTCACGCGGACCGTATTTACTTTTTAGAAGAGGGTCAGATCCTAGAATCAGGCACGCATCAAGAACTGATGGCACGTCAAGACGGGCGATACCGTCAGTATGTTGATTTGCAGGCAGGACAAAATTGAACAAAGACAAAACTATGCGATTTGGCTTTTGGCCTAACCCACGCAGCAATTACGAAGCGACCAAAACCTTAGCTCAACACGCCGAAGCAACAGGCTGGGACGGCATTTGGCTCGCCGACCACTTCCTGCCCGAGGAAGAGGCGCTAATTCCAGTACACGAATGCTGGGTCACCATGGCCGCGTTGGCTCGAGATGTCCCGCGAGTTCGTTTAGGCACCTTAGTTGCGGGCAACACCTATCGCCATCCTGCAGTGCTTGCGAACATGGTTGCCACGTTGGACAACCTCGCCGATGGCCGTGTGGTGCTAGGCCTTGGTGCGGGCTGGCAGCAAAACGAGCACGAGGCTTATGGACTTGATTATGGTAGCGTCGGCTCGCGACTGGATCGCCTCGAAGAGGCCTGCCAAATCATCAAGGGTCTTTTCAGCAACGAGCACTTCTCCTTCAATGGCGAGCACTACCAAGTGCAGAATGCGCCGCTCGAACCCAAGCCGCAGCAGAAAAAGATGCCCCTGATGATTGGCGGTGGCGGCGAGATGCGCACATTGAAGATAACCGCCCAATATGCCGACGAATGGAATGTGAGGGGCGACGTTGAAATCCTGCGCCACAAAATGGGCGTTCTTGACCAGCACTGCGAATCGGTAGGACGCGATCCACAGGAAATTGAGCGCTCTGCCGTCGCGCTTTTGTTCCTCAGTGACAACGAAAAATACCTAAAGCGCATACGCGAGGCCGACATTGCATCGCCAACCATCATCGGTAACGTCAATGAGGTGATCGAGATTGTGAGCAAACTAAAGGAGATCGGTGTGAAAGAACTAATCATCCCGGATTTTACTTTGGGGACATTGATCGGCGCGGATAGCGTCAAGCAGGAGCTGATGGAGAAATTCATTACCGAGGTAGCCGCGGTTGCTGGGTAAGTGCGGCACCGCAAACACAATCTCAACTGACCACCAATAACGTTGGAACAACACTATGGAAAAACCGCATAAAGACCAAGTCGTAGTCATCACCGGAGGTGCCGGTGGCATTGGTAGCGGCATGGCAAGGACCTTCGCCGCAGCGGGCGCCAGAGTCGTTATCGCCGGTCGTGATAAAGCTAAGTTGGTCAATGTCGCTCGCGGTATCGGAAACAACGGCTTTACCTGTATACCACTATCCTGCGATGTTACCGAACCTGAACAGGTCGAGAAGCTCGTAGCTGCCACCGTTGCGGAGTTTGGTCACCTCGATGTCTTCGTGAACAACGCGGGTGGCGCGATGTTCGTCAAGCCACCTGAAAAACTTCGGCCCGAACAATGGCGGGCAGCAATCGACCTGAACCTGAACAGCGTATTCTATTGCAGCGCTGCGGCCGGGCAGCAAATGATCAGCCAAAATGGCGGCAGAATAATCAACATCTCGTCGGTTGCAGGCATCAAAAACTCGCCTGCGTTCATTCAATACGGTGCAGCGAAGGCCGGAGTCATCAACTTGACTAAATCGATGGCCGCCTGTTGGGGCAAGCACAACATCAACGTCAATTGCATTGCGCCCGGATTAACGGCAACGGAGGGGGTCGCGCAGTGGCTGCCTGCAAAAACCAAGGACGATGGCTCACCGGTGCCACCACTGGAATACCCCCCAGACCCACAGCACGTTGCCGATCTGACGCTGTTTCTGGCAGCCCCTGCCAGCAAGAGAATCAGCGGTGAAATCTTCCCAATAAGAGCACTAACAGAAATCGTATAGCGGGTTAATTCTTACCGTTCGTCGCTTGACTCTTACCGGGTTGGCAGTCCATATGTTTTTTCTTCATTCCCACTCAATTGTGGCCGGGGGTTTACTAGAGACGTCGTATACCACCCTCGAAACAGCCGCTATTTCA
>JAYYHB010000170.1:0-2601 GCA_036157095.1 Pseudomonadota bacterium | reverse complement strand
CCCATGGTGCGGGCAAAGCAGAACAGGGGGTGCAGGTAGAAGAGGGCGGCGATATGGATTTTCAGCCGGACCATCTTGTGAAACACGGCGACATAATTCGCGGTGAGAATTGGACAGTCGAGTGCGTTTATACCCCAGGCCACACTTCAAATCACCTGTGTTTTGCCTTACAAGAACAGAGGGCCCTTTTTACCGGTGACCACGTCATGGGCTGGTCGACGAGTATTATCTCTCCGCCCGATGGCGATATGGCAGCCTATATGGACAGCCTCCAGCTGCTTCTGGAGCGCGATGATAAGGTTTACTGGCCTACCCACGGGCCCTCCATAATCGACCCAAAGACGCATGTTCAGGCTTATATCGATCACCGATTGAATCGAGAGCGCCAAATCCTGCTCTGTATCGAACAGGGCACTCATCAAATACGCGACATGGTTCCGCTGATATACAAGGACACTCCGGAATTCATGTATCCAGCTGCGGCTAGGAGCGTTTTAGCCGCCATCGAAAACCTATTGCAAAAAGAACAGATACGAAAGGAAGGTGAGGGCACAGCCATGGATAAGGCCTATTACCTGGCCTAGCGTTCGAGTGTCAAAATAGGCGCTTGATCACCCATGCGATCGCTTAGCGAGTTGGCCACGGGCAATCGAACGACAAAGGCGACTCCGCTGGCGTCGGTCAGGTTAATTGCGGACACGGTGCCACCATGATGTTCGGCGATGATGCGCACGACATGCAGACCTAACCCAAAATGAAGGCGATTGTCCGGCCCGCGGTGACTGACCATCGAGTCAAAAATGGTTTGCAGCCGCTCCTCTGATAAGGCAGCACCGCGATTGGCTACTACAATTTGCAGAAGATCACCGTAGCATTCCAGCTGCACGCGTATTGGCGTACCAGCGCGGTGAAAATCCACGGCATTGTCGATGAGCTTGTCTAGCATTTGCTCGATTCGAAAATCTGATACCAAGGCATGCACTGGAGCCGGACTGCCTTTGTACTGAAAAGAAACCCCCACAAGGGATGATCCACAATTCGCAACATAGCTCGCTAGAAGCTCGTTGAGATCAATATTTTCAAGCTCCTCGGCCTCTAAGGCTTCTTCCAAATTAGCCGCGTCAGCCAAATTCTGAACAATAGAGCCGATCCGATTAACGCCACGTTTTGCGCTCTCTAAATACTTGCTGTCGTCAATACCCGGGTGCTCGTCCGCTAGGTTTTGCAGCGAAGTGCTCAGGGTGTTGAGTGGATTATTGATCTCATGTCGCAGGGTTCGGGGCATATTTTCTAGAAAGCTGTTGTGCTGCTTTAGCTTCTCAAGCATGTTCGAAACGCTTCGAGCGAGATCGCCGATCTCATCGCCCGCGTTCATTTCATTGAGTAAACCCCCTCGGCGTAGTCGGCCGCGCACATCTATGGCTGCAGAGGCCTCTCGGCGCAAGTTTCGAATTCGCCAGGCCAAACGACCTGCGAAGGCAATCAACGCCAAAAATATCGCGAACAGACTCAGCAGAGAGAGCAGCAGCACCTGTTCTAGCGCCGTTCGCTGAAAACGTAGAATGTCATCAATATTCTGCTCAACGATGACGGTACCGATGACTTGATCCGAGGAAACAATTGGGTGTGCGGCCAAAATAATTTCTTCGCCACTAACCAAGGGGTTGCGTAGTGCGATGGGATCACCCTGCAAGCTCAGCCGTATTGCCCGGTCAGAGGGGCTTTCATCCTTGGCCTCGCCGGCATCACCGCCAACACCGTCTGGTACGACCGGTTCACTCGACATACTAACAAAGAACCTTCGAACAAAGTCGCCCGCCCGGGTGAGTTGGCGAGTCAATGAACCCATCTGGGTTGAATTATCGTCTTCCACGGCAGCCAGACGCGTGGCGCCAACCTCCGCTCGCACCCGGCGCTGGTTATCAATCACCACGATTTTAGCTCCGGAATAGCCCAGTCCCTGTACGATATTTCGAACCTCAGGCGTGCGTAGTACCACCAGGTTAAAGCTCTGGGTTGCCTCCGTAGGCAACGTTTGAGTGACCCGAAGGATGTCTCGCTGCAACTCGTCGTCGACATCAACATAGGTCAATCCGAAGTACTGCCGGGAGCCAAGCAAACTGAGTGGAATACGAAACTCGAGGGCCACAGCGCTTACTCCCTCGACCCTGCGAAGGACTCCTTGAATCCGATTGTCAGCACTGCCCGTGGCTGCGTAGCGCCACTGCTCGTCCATGCTGAACCCTGTAACTACATCAGATGGGTCGAATACCAGGGACATTCGACCATCGCGACCATCCGCGCCAATAAAATTCAGTCGAATATGATCAGCATTGTCCAGCCGCAAATAGTCGGGATCGCGATATACTAGTTGACTGTCCTGAACGCGCATGTGCACATAGAGGTAGTCCGAGCGTTCGCCAAGCAGCAGCGTAAAGTCTGCGTCCTGATTACCGCTGCTGGTGCCAAATTGGAGGTAGTTTCGATCATCCGTCTGACCCCAATCATCAGCGCTTCCGTCTAAACGAATCGTATTTTCGAGGGGCTGGGCATAAAGCGGTTCGAAGTCTTCGAGCGCGACGGGAAGATCGTTGAACAGAT